>NZ_JBHWHY010000005.1:0-278895 GCF_042732265.1 Streptomyces sp. NPDC059788
GTTCGGCGGGCAGTGCCGCGAAGAAGTCCGGGTCGACGAGGAGTTCCTTCTCCAGGCGGACGCCCTGGTCGATCAGCGCGCCGAGCGCGGTCGCCTCGGCGTCGGCGCCCGCGCGGGTCAGCTCGACGGCCGTACGGAAGAGCCGGAGCAGGCGCCGGTTGCGGATGTCGCCGACGAAGACCCGGCCGCCGGGGGCCAGCAGGTCCACGGCGCGGCCCAGGACACGCAGGAAGTACGCGGCGTTGGGGAAGTACTGGGTGACCGAGTTGATCACGATGGTGTCGAAGTAGCCGGTGGGCAGGCCGTCGGTGACGTCGGCGGGCCGGCAGCTCAGCTCGACCTTGCCGGCCAGCTCCGGTACGGCGGCGACCTGGCGGCGCAGCCGCTCGACGGCCGGGGCCGAGAAGTCCGCTCCCCAGTACGCCTCGCAGGCGGGCGCCACCTGCGACAGCAGCAGGCCGCTGCCGACGCCCATCTCCAGCACGCGGCGGGGCTTGAGGGCGAGGATGCGCCGTACGGTCTCGGCGCGCCAGTCGCGCATCTCGCCGGCGGGGATCGCGGTGCCGTCGTAGCTGCTGTTCCAGCCGCTGAAGTCCTCGCCGAACGGCGGCTCGTCGTCCTGTGCCTTGGCCTCGTCGGCGTAGACCAGGTCGTGCATCTCCTGCCACTCGCCGACCTGGTGGCTGTCGGCCCCGTCGGCCGGCGCGGGGCCGTCGGACGGTACGACGTAGCCGACCAGGCGGATATCGCCGGGCCGGTCCTCGCGGGCGGCGACCACGGCCTGCCCGACGCCCGGGTGCGCGCCGAGGACCTGCTCGACCTCGCCCGGCTCGACGCGGTGGCCGCGCACCTTGACCTGGTCGTCGGCGCGGCCGACGAACTCCAGGCCGCCGCCGTCCCGGCGGCGCACCACGTCGCCGGTGCGGTACATCCGCGCGCCCGCCGGGCCGAACGGGCAGGCCACGAAGCGCTCCGCGGTCAGTCCGGCACGGTCCAGGTAGCCGCGGGCCAGGCCGGAGCCGGTGACGTACAGCTCGCCGGTGCCGCCGTCCGGCACGGGGGCCAGCGCCGCGTCGAGCACGTGCAGGCGCACGTCGGCGATCGGCGTGCCGAGCGGGGGCACCACGCGGCCGGACAGCGGCTCGCCCGCCGAGGCGCACACCGTGGTCTCCGTCGGGCCGTACGCGTTGACCATGCGGCGCCCACGCGACCAGCGGTCGACCACGTCCGGCGGGCAGGCCTCGCCCGCCACCGTCAGGGAGGTGATCTGCGGCAGGGTGGTGTGCGGCGGGAGCGCGGCCAGGAGGGACGGCGGGAGGGTGGCGTGGGTGACGCGCTGTCCGGCGACCAGCTCCGCGAGGCCGCCGCCGGGCAGCAGGCGCGCGGCGGGCGCCATGACGAGGGCGGCGCCGGACAGCCACGCGACGCAGATCTCCGCGACCGACGCGTCGAAGCTGGGCGAGGCGAACTGCAGGACGCGGCTCTCCCCCGTCACCGCGAACCGCTCGGCGTGGGCGGCGGCCAGCCCGGCGAGGCCCGCGTGCGGGACCACGACGCCCTTCGGGCGGCCCGTCGAGCCGGACGTGTAGATGACGTAGGCGGCGTGGGCGGGGGTGAGGGCCGCCCCGGGGTCGGTGTCGGGGTGGCCGGACAGGTCGCGGGGCAGGGTCTCCTCGTCGAGGACGAGGACGGGGGCCGCGTCGTCGAGGATGAAGGCGCGGCGTGCCCGCGGGTATTCGGGGTCGACGGGTACGTACGCGCCGCCCGCCTTCAGGACGGCGAGCAGCGCCACCGCCAGCTCCACCGAGCGCGGCAGGACCAGCGCCACCCGGGTCTCGGGGCCCACGCCCTGCCCGGTGAGCCAGTGCGCCAGGCGGTTGGCCCGCGCGTCCAGCTCGCGGTACGACAGCGTCACGTCCTCGAAGACCAGCGCCGTGGCGTCCGGGGTACGCGCCGCCTGCCGGGCGAAGAGTTCCGGGAAGGGGGCGGCGGCCGTCGCCTGCGTCATGTCGTTCACTGGTCCTCCACTCGTCGGCCGGCGCCTGGAGCGGGCCGTTCAAAAGGTGCGAAAGCGGGAATGCGGTTGCCTTGCCCGTGCCGTGTGCGCTCTGGAAAGGTGATCGCCATGGGGGCGAGCGGACAGCCGGTGGCGGTGGTGGCGGGTACGGACGAGGTGCTCGGCGCGGTCCCGGCGTACGAGCGGCTGCTCACCGGCGTGGAGCGGCGGCGCGCCGACGCGTTCCTGGCCGCGGGCCCGCGGGCCGACTTCGTCGCCGCGCACGTGCTGGTGCGGCTCTGCGCCGCCCGGCTGCTGGACCGGCCGGCGGACGGCCTCGTACTGGAGCAGCACTGCCCCGGCTGCGGCTCCGCCGAGCACGGCAGGCCGGGCCTCGCCGGGCTGCCGCAGGTGTACGTGAGTCTGTCGCACACCACGGGTGTGGTGGCCGCGGCGGCGGGCCACGAGCCGGTGGGCGTGGACGTGGAGCGGCGGACGCTGCCGGACAGTGTGCGGGGCGCGGCGGGCCGGGTGCTGAGCGCGGCCGAGCGGGCGGCGATGCGCGAACACGCCGACCCGGACGCGTACTTCCTGCGCCAGTGGGTCCGCAAGGAGTGCTTCGTCAAGCTGGGCAGGGCCACGCTGGGCGGGCTGGCCGCCGTGGACCTCGCGGGCCTGCCCGACGGAGCCGGCGTGCGCGACGCGGCCCGGGAACGCCTGTCCTGCCACGGCGACCTGTACGTGCTCGACCACACGGACCCGCGCCGGGACGCCGTCGCGGCCGTGGTGAGCACGGCGCGCCCCCGCATCGGCGCGTTGGCCGCGCACACCGGTCCGGGGCATCCTGCCGGGCTGGAGGGCCGGGGCACCTGAGCACCGCCCCTCACGCCAGCAGCTCGGCGAGCCGCTGGCGGTTGAGCTTGCCGTTGTCGTTGTGCGGCAGCTCCTCCAGGCGGCGGATACGGCGGGGCACCATGTGCAGCGGGACGTGCTGCCGCAGCCAGTGGCTGAACTCGTGCGCGCGCATCTCCTTGCCCAGGTAGGCGGCGAGCAGCCGCACCTCGTCCTTGACCCGGACGACCACCACGGCCGCGTCGCTCACCTCGGGGTGGCGCCGCATCGCGGCCTCGACCTCGCCCAGCTCCACCCGGTGCCCCATGATCTTGACCTGGTTGTCCAGCCGGCCGCGGTGCACCAGCCGGCCGTCCTCCCGGCGGACCCGGTCGCCGGTGCGGTACCAGTGGTCGCGGGTGAGCGGTCCGGTGCCGTCGTACGGGGCGGCGGGCGCGCCCGGCTCGTAGTGGACGAACCGTCCGGCGTTGTCGGCCGGGTCCAGGTAGCCGTCGAAGCGCTGGGCGCCGCGCACGCACAGTTCCCCGTCGTCGCAGGGCCGCCCCTCCTCGTCGAGGAGGACGGCTTCCATGTGCGGGTACGGCTGTCCGATGGGCACGGTGCCGTTGGCGCTGCCCGCGGCGGACCCGCCGTCGGAAAGTTCGTGGTCGGTGCAGGTGATGGTCAGCTCGGTCGGGCCGTACAGGTTGTGGATACGGCTGCCGGGCGCCACCTCGTGCCACAGCGAGGTCAGTTGCGCGGTGACCGGCTCGGCGCTGAAGCAGCTGTGGCGCAGCGTGGTGACCTGTCCGAGCGGCAGGTTGCCGTACCGCTCGGCGGTGGTGACCAGGGACGGAACGGAGAACCAGTGGGTGAGGCGGCGGCGCAGCACGTAGTCCACGGGCCGGTAGACCTCGTCCTTGTCCGGTACGACGACGGTGGCGCCGGAGCCCCACGCCACGAACAGGTCGTACACGGACGGGTCGAAGGTCAGGCCGAAGGTCTGCGACATGCGGCAGCCGGGGCCGGCCTCGTAGCGGGCGATGTTGTACGCCACGTACGGGGAGACGTTGCGGTGGCGGATCGGCACGCCCTTCGGGCGGCCGGTCGAACCCGAGGTGAAGAGCAGGTACGCCTCGTCCTCCGGGTCGCCGGGGTGGGCGGGCAGGGCGTCGGCGGGCGGCTCCGGGAGGCCGGCGCCGTCCGCCGGTACGACGGTCACCGGCGGCCGGAAGTCCGCGGGCAGGCCGGCGAAGGTGTCACGGTGCTCCTCGCCGACGAGGACGGCGCCGACCCCGGCGCGGCGCGCGATGTCGAGGTTGCGGGGCAGCGGGTGGTCGGCGTTGAGCGGTACGGCGGAGGAGCCGAGGCGCTGCACGGCCAGGTATGCCACGTACGCGGCGACCGTGCGGGAGGCGACCAGCGCGATGCGGGCGGGCGGGCGCGCGGGCCCGTCGCTGGCGGGCTGCGCGTCGAGGACGCGGGCCGCCAGGGCGAGCGACCTGCGGTGCAGTTCGCCGTAGGTCAGGGTCTGCTCGCCCAGTTCGAGGGCCGGGGCGTCGGGCCACCGGCGGGCGGAGTCGGCGAACCACTGGTAGAGGGTGCGGTCTTCCAAGGCGGGCTCCACGGGGACGGGCACGGCGGGGACGGCTGGCACGGCGGGGACGGGCTCGGCGGTGAACGGTGGGTGCGTCGGGGCGGGGTCGCTGCTCACGTCGTGGCCTCCGCCGGTGCGTCCGGGGCCGCGGCGCGCTTCTCCAGCGCCGTCCCCATCCGTACGACGGGACGCGCGACCAGCGCGAACAGCAGCAGCACACCGGCTCCGGCGGCCAGGTACGGGACGTTGACCTCGACCAGCTTGGCGAGCGCGCCGCCCGCCAGCGCGCCCAGCGGGATGGTGCCGGTGCCCACCAGCCGGTAGACGCCGTTGAGGCGGCCCAGCTGGTCGGGCGGGGTGGTGGCCTGGCGGAAGGAGACGGTCAGTGCCTGGTAGACGGCGGCGCCCAGCGCCATCAGGGCGAAGCCCGTGGCCGCGACGACCGCGTGCCGCACCAGGCCGGTCAGCAGCATCGCCACGCCCATCAGGACCATGCCGCCGAGCGCGGCGGGGAACGTGCCGAACCGGGCGGCCAGCCGCGCGTTGAGCAGCCCGCCGGCGATGCCGCCGAGCGCGCCGACGGCCAGGAACACGCCGAAGGCGGCTTCCGGGAGGCCGAGCCAGCGCACGACGTAGAGGACTTCGAGCGTGCCGGTGACGGCCATGCAGAAGTTCAGCGCGCCGAGCATGCCCGCGAGGGTGGCCAGCAGCCGGTCGGTGCGGAGCAGGCGTACGCCGTCCAGGATCATGGTGCGCCAGCGCGGCGCGGCGCCGGGCTCGGCGGGGCCGGCGGACGGGGCGGGAAAACGCGGCAGGGTGACCAGGAGAGCCACGCCGAGCAGGAACGACACCCCGTCGATCAGGAACGGCAGGCCCGCGCCGGCGACGAAGGCGAGGCTGCCGAGCGGCTGTCCGGCGGAGTCGCGGAAGATCAGCTGGGCCACGTGGAGGCGCCCGTTGGCGGCGGCGAGCCGGGCGGTGTCCACCACCATCGGCAGGTACGACTGGGACGCGACGATGTGCACCGTCTCGCCCAGCCCGAGCACCGCCGCCACCGCGCAGACCACCGGCAGGCTCACCACGCCGGTGACCACCGTCAGCGTGAGGACCAGGACCGCGGCGGCCCGCAGCAGGTCGACGCCGATGAGCAGCGCGCGCCGGTCGGCCAGGTCCGCCCAGACGCCGGCCAGCGGCGACAGCAGCAGCGGCAGCCAGTTGGCGACCGTCACCAGGGAGATCAGCAGCGGGTCGGTGGTCAGCGAGAGGGCGAGCAGCGGCAGGGCGGTCAGCCGTACGCCGTCGCCGAGCGCGGACACCGCGGTGGACGCCCACAGCCGGCCGAAGGCGCCCCGGCCGGGGCCCGCCGCGGCGCCGTCCGTCATGCCCACGGTTTCCCGGTGCCGTCGCCGGACCACAGGGCGGGCCCGGTCGCGGTGAGGGTCGTGGGGGCGGCCTGCCGCTGCGGGACCAGGTGCAGGCGCTGGACGTCCGCCGGGGCGTCGGCGCCCGGCTCCCGGCCCTCCTGGCACGCGCACGGCTTGGAGTCGAAGCCGGCGAACCGGTACGCGACCTCCATGATCCGGTTGCGTTCGGTGCGCCGGAAGTCGGCCTCCAGGTGCACCCCGGCCCGGGTGGCCTGGTCGGCGATCCAGCGCAGCACCTGGGTGCCGATGCCGAAGTTGACCACCCGGCAGGAGGTGGCGAGCAGCTTCAGGCGCCAGCTGCCCGGCGTCCGCTCCAGCAGGGCCACGCCGACCGCGCCGTGCGAGCCGAAGCGGTCCTCGACGGTCGTGATGAGCACCTCGTGGTCCGGGTCGGTGAGCAGGGCGCGCAGGTCGGCGTCCGAATAGTGCACGCCGGTGGCGTTCATCTGGCTGGTGCGCAGGGTCAGTTCCTCGACGCGCGCGAGGTCGTCCTCGTGGGCGCGGGCGATGCGCATCCGCATGTCCAGGGAGCGCAGGAAGTCCTCGTCCGGGCCGTTGAACTCGCTCTGGGCCCGCTCGCGCCGGAACTTCTCCTGGTACATGGCACGGCGGCGGCGGGCGTCGGTGGTGACGGTGGGGGCGAAGTCGGGCAGGTCCGGCAGGCCAGCCGCCTCCGGGGCGTCGTAGCAGCGCACGTCCGGCAGGTGGTAGGCGACCTCGGCGCGCTCGGTGTGCTGGTCGTCGATGAACGCGATGGTGTTCTGCGCGAAGTTCAGCTGCTCGGCGACGGCGCGTACGGCGTCGGACTTGCGGCCCCAGCCGATGTGCGGCAGCACGAAGTACTCGGCGACGCCGAGGCTCTCCAGCCGGGCCCAGGCGTCGTCGTACTCGTTGCGGCTGGCCACCGACTGGAGGACGCCGCGCTCGTCGAGGGCCTTCAGCGTTTCGAGGACGCCGGGCCGCAGGCCCAGTTCGTCGTTCTCCAGCAGGGTCCCCTGCCACAGGGTGTTGTCCAGGTCCCAGACCAGGCACTTCACCGCGGGACGTACGGCTGTCCCCGCCGCGTCCGTGGAAGTCCCGGTCTCCGCCGTCTCGGTGCCCGCCATGCCGGTCATACCTCCCAGAGGGTCACGGCCCAGGCCGCGACGGGGCTGTTGTTCAGGACGAGGACGAGGTCGCCGGGCGCCAGTTCGCCGCGGGCCGGCAGCCGGTCCAGGTTGAGCACCACGTCCATGGCGCCGGTGTGCCCGTACGACTGGAGGTGTTCGGTGCACACGGGGTGGATGGGCAGGCCGAGCAGGGTCTCGTAGAACTGGAAGGCCGACGCGGTGACGTTCTGCATGAGGGTGGCGGCGACCTGCTGCCGCTCCACGCCCGCGTCCTCCAGGACCTGCCCGACCATGCGCTTGAGGTGCTGCTGGCTGTGCAGGGCCAGTTCGAAGCGGTACCGGTCGACGGAGCCGACCTCCTCGCGCCACTCGTACCAGGGGGCGCTCTTGTAGTCGACCTGGAGGAGGTCGTGGAACTTGCCGTCGGTCTCCTGGCGGTGGGCACGCAGCACGGGCCGGCCGCCGCGGACCATGGTCATGGCGAAGGCGCCGTCGCCGACGATGGTGACGGGGTGGCGCACCCGGTCCAGCGCGACCGGGCGGCTGGCGTGCGCGATCATGACGGACTGCCGGGCCGGGTCGGCCACGAGCAGGTCCCGGGCCAGCGCCCAGGCCGAGCTGGAGCCCGTACAGCCCAGGCCGTCCAGGACGAAGGAGAAGGCGGAGCCGAGTCCGGCCTCGGCCTCGACACGGCCGGAGCCGGAGCCCAGCAGTACGTCGGGGGCGCGGGCGCCGACCACCACCAGGACGTCGGGGTCCGGGGCCGCCGGGTCCTTCTCGCGCAGTTCGCGTACGGCCTGGGCGGCGAGGCCGGCGGCCGTCGGTTCACCGGCGAACCGGCCGACCGTACGGATGCCGCAGTCGCGCACGAACTCGGCCTCTTCGCGCGGCAGTTGAGCGAACTCGTCGAGCTTCTCGACGGGTATCAGCTCGTCGGGCAGGAGGCAGTGCACGGCCCCCACCCCGATGGCCGTGTCCGTGCCGCTGCCCGTGTCCGTCGTCGTCATCCCCGGCCCGTCCGTACGTGGTCCGCGAGGAGCAGCTGGCTGATCTCCGTGCTGCCCTCGATGATCTCCATGAGTTTGGCGTCGCGGTAGGCCCGCGCCACCGGGTGGCCGTCGCGCGCCCCGCGGGAGGCCATGACCTGGACCGCCGCGGCGGCGCCCTGGGTGGCTTCCCTGGAGGCGACGTACTTGGCGACGACGGCCTGGGTGCCCAGCTCGGGCCGGTTCTCGTCCCAGCAGGCGCTGGCGTGTTCGCAGCATCTGAGGGCGATCTGCTCGGCGACGGCCAGTTCGGCCAGGTGCCGGGCGACGAGCTGGTGGTCGGCGAGCGGTTTCCCGAACTGTTCACGAGTGCGCGCGTGCGCCGCCGTGCTGTCCACGCAGGCCCGCAGGATGCCGGCGCAGCCCCAGGCGACCGAGAGCCGGCCGTAGGTCAGCGCGGTGGTGGCGAGCAGGGCGACCGGCAGTCCGGCACCGGACAGCAGGTGGCCGGCCGGTACCCGGACGTCGTCCAGGCGCACGTCGGCGTGGCCGGCGGCCCGGCAGCCCATGGGGTCCGGCACCCGCTCGATCCGTACGCCCGGGGCGTCGGCCGGTACGACCACCACGGCCGCACCGGAACCGTAGGTGCCGAAGACCACGAGCAGGCTCGCGTAGGCGGCCCCGGTCACCCAGATCTTGTCGCCGGTGACGCGCACCGTGTCGCCGTCGCGGCGGATCTGCGTGCGCATCGCCGACAGGTCGCTGCCCGCCCCGCTCTCGGAGAACGCGACGCCGGCCGTCTCTCCCCCGGTGAGCCGGGGCAGGAACGTGCCGCGCTGCGCGGCGGTGCCGAAGCGCTGCACGGTCCAGGCGGCCATGCCCTGCGAGGTCATCAGCGACCGCAGCGAGCTGCACAGCGACCCGGCGTGTGCGGTCAGTTCGCCGTTGGCGCGGCTGTCCAGGCCCAGGCCGCCGTGCTCCGCGGCGACCTGCGCGCACAGCAGTCCGCGCCGGGACGCCTCGCGTACCGTCTCCGCGGGGATGCGGCCGGCCAGGTCCCACTCCTCGGCGCGGTCACCGACCAGTTCGCCGAGCGCGGTGGCGGCGTCCGCGGTCGCCTGTGCCGTCACTGCCCCGCCGCTCCTTCGCCGCGCAGCCGCACGACGAGCGCGGTGATGGCGGGCACGGTACGGAAGTTGTCCAGGGTCAGGTCGTCGCCCTCGACGGTGACCTGGAACTCCTGCTCGACGTGCTGGAGGAGTTCCAGGGAGAACAGCGAGGAGAACGCCCCGGAGGCGAACAGGTCCTGGTCCACGGCCCAGTCGCCGCCGGTGCGGGAGCTGAGGAACGCCACCAGGCGCCGCTGGACGTCCTCGGCGCCGGTGGCCGCGCCGGCCTGGTTGTCGACGGTGGTCATGCGCGCGTTCCTCCGTAGGAGTAGAAGCCGTTGCCGGTCTTGTGGCCGAAGTCGCCGGCCCGCACCTTGTCCAGGAGCAGGTCGCAGGCGAGGTATCCGTCGTCGCCGGTGCGCTCGTGCAGCACCTTGAGGGTGTCGACGATGTTGTCCAGGCCGATCAGGTCCGCGGTGGCCAGCGGCCCCGTGCGGTGCCCGAAGCAGCCGGTGAAGACGCGGTCGACGGACTCGGCGTCGGCGCGGCCCTCGGCGACCAGCCGGGCCGCGTCGTTGATCACCCGCATCAGGATGCGGTTGGAGACGAAGCCGGGGCCGTCGCCGACCACGATCGCCTCCCGGTCCAGGGCGGTCAGCAGCCGGTCCAGCGCCGCCATCGCCGCGTCGCCGGTGCGCGGGCCGCGGATCACCTCGACCGCCCTGATCAGGTAGGGCGGGTTCATGAAGTGGGTGCCGACGACGTCGTGCGGCTGCTTCGTGTAACCGGCCAGCTCGTCGACCGGTACGGCCGAGGTGTTGGAGGCGATCAGTGTGCCGGGGCGGACCGCGGCCGAGATGGCGGCGAGCGCCTCGGTCTTGGCGTCGGTGGTCTCGGTGACCGCCTCGATGACGGCCGCCGCGGTGTCCAGCCGCTCGTACGAGGTGCTCAGCGTCAGTTCGCCGTCCGGCCCCTTGGGCAGCTTGCCCAGCAGCCGGGCGTGCCGCAGCTGCTGGCGCACCGCCCCGCGGGCGCGCTCCAGCTGTGCTTCGGACACGTCGATCAGCAGCACCGGGAGGCCGCGGCCCACGGCGAGCGTGGCCAGGGCGGTGCCCATGACCCCGGCGCCGACGACGGCCAGCCGGCCGTCGCCCCATCCGTCGTCCATCGTCGTCCCGTCTGTCGTCGCATCGGTGGTCACACCGGTGGTCCCGTCGGTGGTCACTGGGTCAGGCGCCTTCCGTCACGTCGGTCAACAGGGCCGCGAAGGAGGGGTGACCGGCGAGGTGGCGCAGGGCCAGCAGGGCCCGTGCGCCGTCGAGGCGGGGGTCCAGGCCGCGGTCGCGCAGCCACTCCCCCCACAGCCGGCCTTCCACGTCCACCCGCGGCGTGTCCAGGTCGTGGGTCTCGTACAGCGCCATGGTCGACAGCACCGGGTCGCCGGTCTCCAGTGCCCGCCGGCCTGCCAGGCGCGCCCACTCCGCGACCGGTACGGGGCGGGTCGGTGCGCCGAGCGCGCCCAGTTCGGCGAAGAGCGCGGCGAAGGTGGTGGCCTCCTCGCCGACCAGGTGGTAGGCGCGGCCCGCCGATCCGGGCTCCCGGCCGAGCTGGACGACGGCGCGGGCCACCAGGTCGATGGGGGCCACCGGCAGCGGCATGTCGTCCGCCGGGTGGGCGCCGACGGCCAGGCACGCGGCGACCAGCCGCCAGAGCATGTCCAGGTCGTTGCAGGCGCCGGTGGCGGTGTCGCCGCCGATCAGGCCGGGGCGGAAGACCCGTACCCGCATCCCGTCCCGTTCGGCCTTGTCCAGGAGGCGTTCGCTGACCCACTTGGAGATCCCGTAGCCGCCGGCCTCGGGGTCCAGGGGCTGTTCGCGGCGCTCCAGCATCCGGCCCTCGGAGCCGAGGGCCTGGCCGCAGGCGGCGAGGGTGGAGATGTAGCTGATGTCCGTGATGCCGTGGCGGCGCATCCAGCCGAGGAGGTGGTAGGTGGCCAGGGTGTTGGCCGGGCGCAGGACCTCGTACGGCTCGGTGAAGACGACGTGGGCGCCGCAGTGCACGACGTGGCCGGTGCGGCGGGCCAGTTCGCCGTCGCGGAAGGTCTCGCACACCTCGGCGATGTCCCGCAGGTCGCCGGGGACGATGTGCACGCGCGCCGGATCGGGCTCGGGGAGCCGGAAGCGCGCGGCGGTCTCGCGCAGGCGCCGGCGGCCGTGGTCCTCGTCGTCGGCGCGGACCAGGCAGTAGACGCGGCTGTCGCGGTAGCCGGGGTCCTGGAGGAGTTCGTGCAGCAGGAAGGCGCCGACGAAGCCGGTGGCGCCGGTGAGCAGGACGTCCGTGCCGGGCGGGGCCTCGCGCGGGGCGAGGGGCGGGAGTTCGAGCGCGAGGTCGGCGTCGATGAGGGCGGCGTCGGAGGGGTGCGTGGCGGGAGCCGCACCGGCGGTGGGGCCGGTGTCCGTGCCGCTGGAGCCTTCCGTGTCCGTACGGCCGGACGCGCCGCGGACCGCCTCGGCGACGCGGGCGACGGTGGCCCGGCTGCCGCCGGTGCGGTGCAGGTTGAGCAGGGTGCCGTACCGCTCCTGCACTTCGAGCGTCATCCGCAGGCCGAGCAGGGACGTGCCGCCGAGGGCGCCGAACTCGTCGTGCAGGCCGATGCCGTCGATGCCGAACAGTTCCTCCCAGAGGGAGACCAGTTCGCCTTCGAGCCCGGTGGGCGCGTCGGACTGCGCGCGCGCCGCGGCCCGCGGTGCGGGGTCCGTGGCTGCGGCGCCCGGCACCGTGAACACCGAATCGTCCAGCGCCGAGCAGCGGCGCCGGGTGAACGGGTACGTGGGCAGCGCGACGCGCCGGCCGGTGCCGTCGTCGAGCGCGCGGGCGTCCACCGGGACGCCGTGCAGCCAGGCGTCCGCGAGCGCCGCGGCGATCCGCTCGTCGCGGGCCGCGCGGTCCTCGGCCGGGTCCACCGGCAGGACGTGGCGGCCGGGGCCGCTCTCCCCCTCGCCGAGGATCAGCAGGTAGGCGTCGGCGGGCAGCGGGGCGGGGACGGCGCCGTGCTGTTCGGTACGGCCGCCGAGGGCGGCCAGCAGCACCGTACGTATCTGCTCGGCGTGCTCGCCGGTCGCGGTGACGGCCAGGACGGGGCGGCGCGTACCGGCGCGTACCGTGCGGGCGGCGGGCGGCCGGGGCAGGCGCAGGGCGGCGGCCAGCCGGTCGGGGGCCGCGGTGACCACCCGGCGCTCGGCGAAGTCCTGCCGCCCGACGCGCAGGGTGTGGGCGATGTCCCCGGCGGGGGCACGGTCCTGGTCGATCTCGTCGGCCAGGCCGCGGGAGAGCGCGTCCAGTTCGGTGCGGGTACGGGCGGAGAGCTGGAGCCGTACGACGGGCCGGGCGGGCGCGGAGGGGCGCACCGGCTCCGGCGGCGGGGCGAGGACGACGGACGCGTTGGCGCCGCCCAGGCCCATCGAGTTCACCAGCACCTGCCGGGCGGTGTCGGTGCACCGCTCCAGCTCGGTGGGGACGCGGAAGGGGCTGTCGGCGAGGACGCCGGGGTCGCGGGCGTGCTCGAACATCGGGTGCGGCACCAGGTGGCCGGTGCGGGCGAGGTGGATGCCCTTGATCAGCCCGGCGATGCCGGCGGCCGATCCGGCGTGCCCGATGTTCGCCTTGACCGTGCCGAGCGCGCAGTAATTGCGGTCGGCGGCCCGGCCGCCCGCCGCGCGCAGGCCGTCGATCAGGCCGCGCAGTTCGACCTGGTCGCCCAGGGGCGTGCCGGAGCCGTGCGCCTCGGCGTACCGCAGGTCCGCCGGGTCGGTGCCGGCCACCGTGAGCGCGGCGGCGACGACCGAGGCCAGGCCGTCCGGGCTGGGCGCGGTGAAGCCGGGCCGGTGGGCGCCGTCGTTGCCGACCGCGCTGCCCCGGATCACGGCGAGGACCGGGTCGCCGTCGGCGAGCGCGTCGGCGAGGCGGCGCAGGACGACGACGCCGATGCCGGAGCCCGCGCCCGTACCGGTGGAGCGGATGTCGAAGGCGCGGCAGAAGCCGTCCTCGGACAGCACGCCGCCGGGCTGGTACTGGTAGCCGACGGACGGGTACGACAGTCCGCTGCCGCCCGCCAGGGCGATGTCGCACTCCTCCGAGAGCAGGCTGAGGACCGCGTAGTGCACGGCGGTCAGCGAGGAGGAGCAGGCGGTCTGCACGGCCAGGGACGGGCCGCGCAGACCGAGCTTGTAGGAGACCCGGGGGGCCATGAAGTCGATGCCGCCGCCCAGTTGCGTGGCCAGGTCGTCGAAGGCGGCGGGGCCTTCCGTACGGGCGCGGGCGTACTGGAGCAGCGTGTTGTACGTGCTGTTGCTCGCCCCGGCGAACACGCCGATCTGCGGGCCGTGCGCACCGTTCGGCAGGTGGCCGGCGCGCTCCAGGCCCTCCCGGCACGCCTCCAGGAAGAGGCGCTGCTGCGGGTCGATCAGCTCGGCCTCGACGGGCGGGTAGCCGAAGAACTCGGCGGCGAACAGCTCCGGGTCCTCGATCCAGCCGGACCGGGTCACGAAGCCCGGCGCGGCGGCCGTCTCGGCGGACACACCGCAGCGGCGCAGGTCCTCGGCGGGGATGTCCCGGAGCGAGACCACGCCCTTGTCGAGGTTGCTCCAGAACTCCTCCGGGGTCGCGGCTTCCGGGAACCGGCAGCCGACGCCCACCACCGCTACGGCGGTCTCGCTGTTCATCGCGCGGCGGACCCTTCCGGCTGCTGCGGGCCCGCGGCGGGCGCGGCGTCCGTACGGCCGCGGCGGGCGCTGCCCAGCAGGCGGCCGCGACCGGCCGGGGCCGCCGCCGCGGGGGCCGGGGCCCCGGGCTCGTACGACGGGTCCAGCAGGCGGGCCTGGGCGCGCACCGTGTCGTGCCGGAACAGCTCGGCGACCTCCAGCTCGCGGCCGGACTGGTCGGACAGCTCGTCGCTGAGCATGACCAGCAGCATCGAGTTGCCGCCCGCGTCGAAGAAGCCGGTGTCCAGGGGCACGTCGTCGGTGCCGAGCACGTCCTGCCACGCCTGGCGGACGAGCTGGAGCGGGTCCGCGGGTATGGACGCGCTGTCTTCGGGGTTCGCCACGGGGGCCTCCGGGAGGGTTTCGGTTTCAGACACGCCGCGCCGCCGCGGTGTCGAAGAACTCGCGGGACCGGGCCATCGCCCGGCCGACCTTGTCGTAGGCGTTCTCCGGGTCGGAGAACGGGCCGACCTCGACGCCGACCCAGGCGGCGTCGACCGCGAGCAGCTGTTCGGTGAAGGCGGCCATGTCGGCGACGCCCTCGCCCGGCACCAGGTGCTCGTGGTAGGTGCCGTTGGAGTCGGAGTAGTCGACGCTGTTGACGCGGCCGGGCAGCCGCCCGACCTCGGACGCGCTCACGCCGGCGACGACGAGGTGCGAGACGTCGACGTTCGCCTGGAGGGCCGGGGAGCCGACGTCGTCCAGCAGCCGTACGAGGTCGTCGACATCGGTGACCAGCGAGGTCCGCATCGGCTCCGGCTTGACGCTGAGCGCGATGCCGCGGCCCTCGGCGTAGTCGGCGAGCCGCCGGACCGAGGTGGCCAGCAGCTGCCACTGCGCCTCCTCGGGCCACATGGCGCGCCAGAACCAGTCGCCGAGGAGCAGTTTCATGACCTCGCCGCCCAGTTCCCCGGTGAGATCGATATGTGCCTCGGCGCGCTTGAGGTGGAACTCCCGTACGACGTCGCGGAAATCACTGAGGCCGAAGGCGTGACAGGCCGTCAGGCTGATCGGCAGGCCCACCGCGTCGGCGTCGTTGCGGAATTGCAGCAGCCGTTCCGGCGCCAGTTCCATCGCCTCTTCGACGATGCAGATCCATTCGGCGCCCAGTTCCGCGGCGGCCCGCCATGCGTCCTTGCCCTGGTAAGGGGAACCGTAGAACGCCTGGTCCACCAGCAGCCCGAGGCTTACTTGACTGTTCATGGATTGTTCCGCTCCTAGTCGGTGCGCGTCCCGGCCGTGGCCCGGAGTGCTTCGGTCTTTCCCCAGGGAAAAGACCCGGCGCGAAATTCCGCTGTCCGCAGTGGTGGTGGTGCCGGAACGGGCGCGCCGGGCCGGAGCGCGTCGGCGTATGGCCGCCGCGCCGCGCACCGGTGCGCGTACCGGGCCGCTGCCGTTTCGGGCAGGGCGCGGACCGCTCGCGGGGGTCGACGACTGTCGGTATTTCCGGATTCGCCCGCCGGACCGGGGCCCGCTACGCGGCGTCGGCCGCCGGACGGCGTGGTGGTGCGGTGCGGCGGCCGGCCGCACACCGGATCGCGCCGCCGCGGCGGGCTGCGGTGCTCGTCACCGCGTCCGCTCTCTCGTCGATTGTCATCATTCGCGCCCCCGTCGGCCCATGATCCTGACGACCTGTTCCGGCCCTGTCGAACACCGGGATGCTAGCACGCGTCCCTGTGTGCGCTCTATGGCGAAATGTCAGGTCATGGCGCGCCGTCGGGCCAGGAAAGGCCAGCTCAGAGGGGGTAGTTGGACGAAGCAACCGAAAGCGGGAGCGGGCGGTCCGAACGGACTGGACAGGGCCGCCCCGGCCGCTCGCCGACGGCCGCGGCGCACGCCCGGCGGACGCGGCGCGACGGCCGCCCGTGCGCGGTCGGCGCCCGCGCGCGGCGCACGGACCCGGCCCGCCGCCGACGCGCCGCGCCGCATTTCCCGCTCCCCGCCAAAGAACGCGTTCCGTTTCCGTGGCGGTCCCCCGGGACGGTTGCGCGGTGGATCACGGCTGGAGTTAACTGGTCGTGTTGAACGGGGGCTGGAAAAAGGGCGGCCGGTGCGTACGGCCCGCCGTCCCGCCGGTGCGGGCCCATTGCGCGGCCCGGCGCCGCCGTCCCTCTCTTCGCGGCCCGTCCGCCGCATTCCACGCCGCTGACCCGACGTCCACGGACCGTCATGGGAGCGGCACATCACAGAGGAGACGACATACATGTCACGGGGAACCGCTGTGCCGCGAAATGCACGCGAGGAATACGAACGCAGCGGATGGCTCGCGATGCCCGGCCGGCTCGCTCCGGAGGCTTTGCGAAAGGTACGGGAAAGCGTCGCGGCGATTTCCCGCACCGCACGGCCGGAAGTCGTACAGGAAGCCGGCAGCGACACCGTCCGGGCCCTGCACGGCTGCCACGGGTACGACGACGTGTGCGCGCAGCTCGTACGGCATCCGCTGCTGCTGGACCTGGCCGAGGAACTGGTCGGCGACCGGGTGTACGTCTACCAGTTCAAGGTGAACATCAAGAGCCCGCGCGAGGGCCAGGAGTGGCCCTGGCACCAGGACTTCGCGTTCTGGGCGCACGAGGACGGCATGCCGGCGGCGGACGCGGTGAACATCGCGGTCAACCTGGACGAGGTGCACGAGCACAACGGCCCGCTGACGGTGCTCACCGGCTCGCACCGGCTCGGGCTGATCGAGGCGCCGGAGGCGGCGCGGGCGGTCACCGGCCGCGACTGGCACGAGCACGTCTCGGCGCGGCTGACGCACACCGTGTCCGAGGAGCGGGTGCGCGAACTCGCCGCGGACTTCCCGCCGGAGAGGATGACCGGCCCGGCGGGCGCGATCACCGCCTTCCACCCGAGCATCGTCCACTCGTCCACCGACAACCTCTCGGACGACCGGCGCGCGGTGCTGCTGATCACCTACAACTCGGTGCGCAACGCACCGGCCCGGCCCGGCCGCCCGGACTTCCTGGTCGGCCGGGACACCACCCCGGTGGAACGGCTGGCCGGCGCACTCGCGTAACGAGAGGGCGCGCGCCCGGCGGCCCGCACCTGCGCGGTGCGGGCCGCCGGGCCGTTCAGCGCGCGGCGCCCTGCCCCAGGGGCCGGCCGTCCAGCATTTCCGGTACGGAGCGCAGCAGGCCGAGGAAGGCGTCGAGGTGCCCGGCCAGTTCCGTACGGTCGTACAGTCCGTCGTTGCCGTCGAAGGAGACCTGGAGGCCCTGGCCGTCCAGGCGGTCGTACACGTTCACGGTCAGGTCCTCGACCGGCCCCGCGGCCAGGTTGTGGACGGTGGCCGGGTGGCCCGCGTAGCCGGAGCCGAAGCCGAAGGACATGATGTTGACGTCGGGGCCGAACTGCTTGCGGCCCTCGGGCAGTCCCGGCAGCTCCCGCACCAGGCGCTCCTGCGGGTAGCGCTGGTGCGCGACGGCCTCCTCCAGCCGCGCCGAGACCTCGGCGACGACCTCGGCGAACGTGTGCCGCGGCGTCACCGTGACCCGCAGCGGGACCGTGTTCGTCAGCATGGCCGGTACGCGGCGCAGCATCGGCGCGGTGCGTCCGGTGACCGGCAGGCCGAGGACCACCTCGCGCACGCCCGTCGCACGGTGCAGCTGCACGGCGACGGCGGCGAGGACGATCTCGGGCCAGGTGACCTCCAGTTGGCGGGCCGCGGCGCGCAGGTCGCCGACGTCGCCGGGGCCGAGGTGGCCGCTGTGCCGTACGTAGGAGCGGGTGGCCGGCGGCTGCCGGCCGGTGAGGCTCGCGACCTCGGTCTGGCCGGCCATCCGGTCGAGCCAGTACCGGCGGTCCGCCTCGAACTCGGGGGAGTCCTGGTAGGCGCCGTCCGCCGCGACGGCCTCGGCGAGCGTGCCGGGCGGGCGGGGGCGGCGCGGGCGGCCGGTGGCCAGGGCGGTGTAGACGTCGGCGACGTGCGCGGCGACGAGCGAGAGGCCGAAGCCGTCCACGACGACGTGGTGGGCCGCGCGGTACCAGAAGTACCGCTCGGGGCCCGCCTTGAAGAGCGCCCAGCTGAACAGCGGTCCCGAGGCGAGGTCGTAGGGCCGCGCGAGCTCCTGGCGCATCCGGCGCTCGGCGGCGGCGCGCGGGTCCGGTTCGGCGCTGACGTCCTCGTGGATCAGCGGTACGTCCACGGTGTCGTCGATGTCCTGGCAGAGCCCTTCCTCGCCGAGGCCGAAGCGGGCGCGCAGGGCCGGGGTGGCGGCCACCACCTCGCGCAGCGCCGCCTCGAAGAGCGCGGAGTCGACAGGGCCTTCGATGTCGCAGTACTCGGCGATGTTGAAGGACCGGTCGTCCGGGTCCAGTTGCTGGGCGACCCAGACGCCGGTCTGGGCGGCGGACAGCGCCAGCCGTTCGGTCATGCGGCGGCCCGCAGCTCGCCGACGAACGTCACGACGCTGTCCAGGCTGTGGAACTTCTCGGCGAGCGGGGTGTCGCCGGGCAGCTCGACACCGAAACGTTTCTCGACGAATGCGCCGAGCCGGGCGACGGAGAGCGAGTCGAGAATCCCCCATTCCAGCAGCGGGGTATCGGCTTCCACCTCGCCCTGCCCTTTGAGGACGTGCTCCTCGATGAATCCCTTGACAGCGTCAAAGGTCTCGCTATCCTTCATTTATCTCCCCCAGAGTTGACGTCAGGCTTTCCGTCGGCATTCCGCCGCATTCTCCCACCGAGCGGCCGCACGCGCTGCACCTGACGGTAAATCACGCTACTGTTTCGCCGGGTTGACTGTCAAGAAACTTGATGCATTCCGGGCGGGCCGGGCCAGACAGACATGGAGACCTGACTGTGAAACTGCACCACCTCGTCCGGGCGGCGGCCCGGCGGACTCCGGACGCCCTGGCCGTCACCGGTCCGGACGGGTCGGCGAATTACGCACAACTGGACGCCTGGGCGGACCGGCTCGCCCGGGAACTCGCCGCCCGGGGCGTGCGCGCGGGCGACCGGGTCGGCATCTGGCTCGACAAGTCGGTGGCGGCCGTCGCCCTCATGGAGGCCACGCTGCGGCTGGGCGCCGCGTATGTGCCGCTCGACCCGCAGGCACCGCCGGCGCGGGTGGCCAAACTGGTCCGGAACTTCGCTCCGGCCCTGGTGGCGGCCCCCGCGCAGCGGGCCGCCACGCTCGCGGAGCACGACGCCGGCGCCCCGGTGATGACCGCCTGGCCGGACGGCGGCGACTGGGCACGGCTGCCCGCGGGACCGGTACGGCCCGGCCCGGACGTGGTGGAGCCGGACATCACCGACGACGACCTCGCGTTCATCCTCTACACGTCCGGTTCCACCGGGGAGCCCAAGGGCGTCTGCCACAGCCACAACAGTGCGTGGGCGTGGGTCGAATGGGCGGCGCAGGCGCAGGGCGCGACGGCCGCCGACCGTCATTCCAATCACGCTCCTTTTCATTTCGACATGACGGTGATCGACGTTTACGTCCCGTTCTCCGTCGGCGGTTCCGTACATCTCGTACCGCCGGAGACGGCGTACCACGCGAAGGCGCTGGTGCGTTTTCTCACCGACCATGAAATCACCGTCTGGTATTCGGTGCCGGCGGCCCTGATGCTGATGATGCGGCACGGCGGTCTGCTGGAAACCGATGTGCCGTCGCTGCGCAGTCTGCTGTTCGCCGGGGAATCCTTTCCGATCGGGCCGCTGCGGCAGCTCCGGCAGCATTTTCCGGACATTCGGTTCATGAATCTCTACGGGCCGACGGAGACCACCGTCTGCACGGCCCACGAGGTCGGTGACATTCCGGCGGACCGCCTGCTGCCCGTGCCGATCGGCGGGCCGGTCTGCGGGGACACGGTCGTCGCGGTACGGCCCGACGGGCGGCCGGCCGGCCCCGGCGAGGAGGGCGAGCTGATCGTCACCGGGCCGAGCGTGATGCTCGGCTACTGGGGCCGCCCGCCGGTCACCGACCGGACCTACGCCACCGGGGACATCGCACTGGTCCTGGAGGACGGCACCTTCCAGTTCGTCGGCCGCCGCGACGCGATGGTCAAGGTCCGCGGCAACCGGGTGGAACTGGGCGAGGTGGAGGCCGTGCTGCAGAGTCACGAGGGGGTCGCCGAGGCCGCCGCCGTGGTGCGCGGCACCGGAATCGACGCCGTCCTCGTGGCGTACGTGGTCGCCGCGGACGGGCACGACCCCTCGCTCATCGACCTCAAGCGGCACTGCGCCCGGCAGCTGCCCCGGTACGCGATCATCGAGACCGCGCACCGGCTGCCGTCCCTGCCGCGCAACGCCAACGGCAAGGTCGACCGCCGGGCGCTGACCGCCCGCGCCGCGGAGGCGGACGGGGCGCCCGCCCCCGCGTAGCGGCGGGCGGGCGGACGCGGTGGCCGTGCGGCGGCGTGCGGTCACCGCGCCGCGGTCCCCGCGACCGGCGCGCAGGGCTCCGCCGCCGGACAGCCGTCCTGCGCCGTGCCGTCCCCGCCCTCCGGGCCCGTCTCGTACACCGCGTCGCCGTAGACGTTCCGTACCCACGACTCCTGGTAGAGGGTGTCGAGGTAGCGCTCGCCCAGGTCGGGCGAGATCGCCACGGCGGTGACCGGGGTGCCGGAGCGGTGCGCGGCCAGCCAGCGCCGCGCACCGGCGACGACGGTCCCGGTGGACCCGCCGAACAGGAAGCCGGCCGCGGCCAGCCGGTGGCAGGTGCGTACGGTCTCCGGCTCCGGCACGATCACCACGTCGTCCACCAGGGAGTGGTCGAGCTGTGGCGGCCGCACGCCCGCGCCGAGCCCGGGGATCATGCGGGTGCGCGGCGGCCCGCCGAAGGTCACCGAACCGGCCGCGTCGACCGCGACCACGGTCACCGGACGCGTCCACTGCCGGAACCAGCGGGCGCACCCCATCAGCGTGCCGGTGGTGCCCGCGCCGACGAAGAGCACGTCCAGGGCGGGGAACTGGCGGGCTATCGCGGGAGCGGTGGTGTGCTGGTGGGCGAGGGCGTTGTACGGGTTGGTGTACTGGTTCAGCCACACGTAGCGGCTGTCGGAGGCGCACAGTTCACGGACGTGGCGCAGGCGCGCGCCGAGGTAACCGCCTTCCTCGTCCGGCCTGTTGACCGTGTGCACCTCGGCGCCCATGGCCTCCATCAGCCGCCGGGTGCCGAGGTTGCAGCGCGCGTCGGTCACGCACCGGAAGCGGTAGCCCCGGTCGGCCGCGATCATGGCGAGCGCCACGCCCAGGTTCCCGGACGACGACTCCACCAGCACCGAGCCCTCGCGCAGCGCGCCGGAGCGCTCGGCCGCCTTGACCATGGCGGCGGCGGCCTTGAGCTTGACGGAGCCGGCGAAGTTGAAGCCCTCGCACTTCAGGTGCAGTGCGGTGCCCAGCACCGGGCGCAGGTCGACGTAGAGGTCGTCGGTGTTGAATTCCTGGGGAGAGGTGATCACCGGCACCGCGGCCACCCCGCCTCACGCATGGCCGCCACCGGCCGGGCCGCCGTCCGCGGGGCCCGGCGTGGCCGCCGCGCCCGTCGTCGGCGCCGTGCCGTCTCCGTAGCGGCTGGTCTCGTGGAAGAAGTCCTCGACGACCTGCAATGTGCCTTCCGCGGCCACCTGGTCGTAGACGTACTTGCCGACCGCGAGGTCCAGGACGCCCAGTCCGAACGGCGAGAACACCACCGGCCGGTCCGTGGGCAGGTCGACCCGGCCCGCCATGACGTCGTACAGGGTGCCGTCGATGAAGTCGCGGTTGCCGGACTGCTGTTCGGCGAGGTGCGGGGAGGTGTCGGCCTTCAGGCAGTGCTCGATGTCGTCGACGACGTTGGCCGACTCCAGGATGATGCCGGGGGCCAGGTCGCGCAGCGAGACGTGCAGGACGACGGGGTTGTGGCCGAACCACGCGGTGTCGGTGACGTGCGGGGTGCCGGCGACGGTCGCGAACACCACCAGGTCGCTGGACCTGATCAGGTCCTCGGCGCGCTCGTGCACGGTCACCTGCCCGGTGGCGCCGCTGCGCTCCAGGTACGCGCGAAAGCCGCCCGCGTGCTCCAGGTCGAGGTCGTGCACCCCGACCTCGTCGAAGGTCCAGCCCGCGCCGTGCAGGTAGGTGTGGATGTAGCGGGCGATGAAGCCGGTGCCGAAGAAGCCGACGCGGCGCGGCCGGCCGCGCTCCCTGGTCAGCACGTCGGCCGCGAGGGCGGCGGACGCCGCGGTGCGCGCGGCGCTGATGATGGAGCTCTCCATGCAGGCGATCGGGTAGCCGGTGGCCCGGTCGTTGAGCACGGCGACGGCGGAGGCGCGCGGGATGCCCGCGTCGATGTTCTCCGGGAAGCTGGAGATCCATTTGATGCCGTCGACCTGGCTCCGCCCGCCGATGGAGGCGGGCAGCGCGATGATGCGCGAGGAGGGCCGGTCGGGGAAGCGCAGGAAGTACGACGGCGGGTTGACCGTGTCGCCCTCGCCGTGGACGCGGTACGCCTCTTCGATCAGCGCGATGACGCGCTCCTCCTGCCCGGAGAGCACCTGGTGCACCTGCGAGCCGGGGACGACGGCGAAGGGGGGAATCCGGACGGACATGAGGGAGCGTGGCTCCGTTTCTCCGAGGAGTCGGTGGGCGGTGGGGGCGGTTGCGGCGGTCAGGAGTGGGCGGGCGGGCAGTCGGCGAGCCGTACCGGGGCGCCGAGGACCATGCCCACCTCGCGCGGCCCGGTGAAGGGCTCACGGCTGTGCGCCATCCGGATGTTGTCGACGAGCAGCACATCGCCGGCCTGCCACGGTTCGCGCAGGGTGGCGGCCTCGTAGACCTCGTTGACGGTCGCGACGGTCTCCGGGGCGAGGGGGGTGCCGTCGCCGTGCCGGGTGTTGAAGGCCAGGCCCTCCGGGCCGAGCTGGCGCACCAGGTAGTCGCGGATGGCCGGTTCCATGGTCCACTCGCTCAGGAACGCGATCTGGTTGAACCAGACCCGGTCGCCGGTCAGCGGGTGGCCGATCACCGCGGAGCGGCGCTGGCGGGTGCGCAGGCTGCCGTCCGGCTGCCACTCGTAGGCGATGCCGTTGGCCTCGCAGTACGCCTCGGCCTCGGCGCGGTCCTCGGTGCCGAACGCCTCCTGCCAGCCGACGCCGACCACGCTGTTGTACGAGCGGGTCAGCTCCCAGCCTTCGCGGGTGAACCGCTCGGTGATCTCCGCTGGCAGGTCCGCGAGGATCTGCCGGGCGTCCGCGAGGCCGGTGACGCCGCCGGTGGCGGGCGGGGTGAAGCAGCCGATGGCCAGCAGCCGGGGGAACTCCAGCGCGTAGCTCAGCTCGTGGTGCATGCACATGGGCTGGTCCGGCGGCCACTCCAGGGAGGAGAACACCGGGCCGCCGAGCGGGCGGCGGCGGGCGAACGCCTCGCGCTCCGGCACGGTGGGCCCGGTGAACGGTTCGGCCAGCCGCCCCAGTGCGGCGGCGTCGCGCACGCCCAGGCCGCGTACGAGGACGGCGCCGTGCCGCAGCAGCACGGACTCCAGCGCCGGGCCGTGCTCGGCGGCCCAGTCGGCGAGGGCGGGGGCCGCGACCGGTGCGTCCACGTGCAGGACCGGGGGCCTGCCGGGGGCGAGTTCGAGGGCGGCCTCAAGGGCCGGGGCCGGGTGCGGGGCCGGAGCGTCCGCGCGGCGCGGCGCGGCTTCGGTGGCGGGCGGCTGTGTCATGCGCTCATGTCCTTCTGCTGGTCGTTCTCGTCCATGGCCGCGGCGAGTTCGGACAGGACGGGGAGCCGGACGATGTCCTCCAGCGCCACCGTGTCCCCGATGGCCACGCCCAGCCGCACGGCGGACAGCGAGGTGCCGCCGGATTCGAAGAAGTGCTGGTCGCGGCCGATGCTTTCCACGGGTATGCGGAGCACCGCGGCCCACAGGCGGGCCAGCCGGCGTTCGGTCTCGGTCCGCGGCGCCGCGGCCTCCTGCCCGGCGCCGGACGCGGTGCGGACCGCGGCCAGTTCACCGGCGTGCCGGACCAGGGCCTTGCGGTCGGTCTTGCCGTTGCCGGTCAGCGGCAGGGCGGGCAGGTGGTGGAAGTACTGGGGGACCATGTACGCGGGCAGGGCGGCGCCCAGGGCCTGCCGGATCGCCGCCTCGTCGAGCGGGGCGTCGGCGGCGTAGCAGGCGACGAGGTGCTTGCCGTGGTCGGGGCTCTCCAGCACCACGACTCCGGCGTCCCGTACGCCGGGCACCCGCAGCAGCCGGTTCTCGATCTCGCCGATCTCGATGCGGAATCCGCGGATCTTGGTCTGGGCGTCCCGGCGGCCGAGGAACTCCAGGCTGCCGCCGGGGAGCCGGCGTCCGATGTCGCCGGAGCGGTAGAGCCGCTCCCCCGGCCGGTGCGGGTCGGTGCCGAAGGCGGCGGCGGTGCGCTCGGGGTCGTTGATGTAGCCGCGGCCGACGCAGACGCCGGAGAAGACGATCTCGCCGGGCGCGCCGAGCGGTACGGGATTGAGCCACTCGTCCACGACGTAGACCCGGACGTTGTTGACCGCCGGGCCGAGCGGCACCCGGTCCTGCTCCGGGACCCGGTCCATCACCTCGTGGTTGGTGTCGTCGGAGGTCTCGGTGAGGCCGTAGGCGTTGACCAGCTTGATGCCGGGGTACGCCGCGAACCAGCGCTCGGCCAGTTCCTTCTTGAGCGCCTCGCCGGTCGCCGAGACGCTGCGCAGCCGGCCCAGGGGCCGCGGCTGCTCCTCCAGGTAGGTGAGCATCACCTCCAGGTAGGAGGGCACCACCTGGAGGACCTCCACGTCCCCTTCGACGACGCTGTCCACGTAGCGCCGTACGTCGAGGATCTCCCGCTGCCCGATGATGCGCGTACGGCCGCCCACCACGAGGGCGGCGACCAGCTGCCACAGCGAGATGTCGAAGCACTGCGGCGCGGTCTGCGCGACGGTCTGCTCCGGGCCGATCTCCAGGTCGTCGATCTTGGCGAAGAGGTGGTTGACCAGGCCCGCGTGCTCGCACATCGCGCCCTTGGGCTCGCCGGTGGAGCCGGAGGTGAAGTAGATGTACGCGAGCTGTCCGGCGGCGACGGGCACGCCGGGGTCGGTGTCGTGCGCGCCGTCCGCTTCCGCGGCGCTCACCTCCGGGACCAGCAGGCGCGCGGTGGCGCCGTGGCCGGTCAGCGCCTCGTCGAGGGTGACGGTGGAGCCGGGCTCGGTCAGCACGAAGCGGCAGTCGCTGCGGGTGAGCATGGCGGCGACGCGGGCGGCCGGGAAGTGCGGTTCGACGGGCAGGTAGACGCCGCCCGCCTTGAAGACGCCGAGGGCCGCGGCCAGCCAGCCGAGGTTGCGTTCGGTGACCACGGCCACCACGTCCTCGGCCTGGAGGCCGCGGCGCAGCAGGGCGTGGGCGACGCGGTTGGCCCGGCGGTTGAGGTCGGCGTACGTCCACCGGGTGCCGTCGTGCTCGGCGGCGACGCGGTCGGGGTGCAGCCGTACCCGTTCCTCGAAGAGTTCGTGGACGCGCCGGTCGGGCACCGGGCGGTCCGGGCCCGCCAGGCCGTCGATCTGGTGCGCCAGTTCGTCCGCGGAGAGCAAACTCTGCCGGTGGTGCGCGGCCCGCGGGTCGGCGGCCAGGTGTGCCAGGGCCGTCAGGTGGTAGCCGGCGATGCGCTCCGCGTACGGCGGGTCGACGACGTCGCCGCGGCCGTCCAGCCGCAGGTGGAGCCCTTCCTCCGGCGATCCGCCGAAGGCGACGCGCAGGACGGGCTGCGAGCCGGTGTCCGCCGGGGATTCCGGCCCTGGTCCGGGCGCTTTCGCGGCCCCGCCGAGCCCGGAGAGGTCGCACACCACCTCGTAGCGCCGGTCCGTGTCCTCGGTGCCCGCCGTCGCGTCCGCCGCGCGGTGGGCGGCCAGCACCAGTTGTTCCCAGTCGCCGTCCGCCACCGGCACCCGGCACGGCCGGTGCGTGCCGTCGCCGCCGGGCGCGGTCCGGCCCGTCAGCACGTCGGTCTCACCGGTGAGCGCCGACAGCACCTTGGCGTGCGCCGCGAGCAGGACGGCGCCGACCGGCACACCGAGCCGTCCGGCGAGCCCGGTGAGCGCCGGGGCCAGGCCGTCGGGGACCCGGCACGTGTGGACGGTGGCGGGCGCGCCGGCCCGCCGTGGCCCGGTGTGCCATCGCGGGATGGCGGATACGGTGCCGGGGCCGCTGGGGGAGCCGGTGTCTGTCGGTGTGCCCATGTTCTCTGTGCCTTCGCCGGAGGGGTGGTGACCGGGGGCGCCGCGCGCGGCGGGCGCCCCCGTGGCTGCTGCGCTGTGCGGGCGCCGCTCAGGACCCGGCGCCCGCCATGGCCTGGGCCAGGCTCGCGGGCCGCATGTCGGTCCAGTGCTCCTCGACGTAGGCGAGGCAGGCGTCGCGGGTGTCCGCGGTCTTGGCGACGGTCCAGCCGTCGGGGACCTCGATGGACGCGGGCCAAAGGGAGTGCTGGGCTTCGTCGTTGACCAGGACGAGGTAGACGGCGTCCGGGTTCTCGAACGGGTTGGTCATGTCGGTCCTCACTCTTTCTCGGTGGTCGGGCGGCGCCGGCGGTGGCGCCGCCCGGTCGTGCGTACGGGGGCGGTGGGGGTCAGGGCCGTGGCATCCGGCGCAGGGCGGGCCGTTTGGCCGCCGTCTTCGGCGCGGCCGCCAGGCGTCCGGCCAGTCCGGCGACGGTCGGTGCCTCGAAGACGGTGCCGATGGCGACCTCGGCGCCCAGCGCGCCGCGGATGCGGCTGACGAGGCGGGTGGCGAGCAGGGAGTGCCCGCCGAGGTCGAAGAAGCTGTCGTCGATGCCGACGCGGTCGACGCCCAGCACCTCGGCGAACAGGCCGCAGAGGGTGGTCTCCTGCTCGGTGCGGGGCTTGCGGCTGCCTGCTGTGGTGGCGTACTCGGGTATGGGCAGAGCCTTGCGGTCCAGCTTCCCGTTGGGCGTCAGCGGCAGCCGGTCCAGAACCATCACCGCCGACGGGACCATGTACTCCGGCAGGCGCTCCACGAGACGCGCGCGGGCGGCCTTGACCACCGCGCCGATGCCGCGGGCCGCGACCGGGTTGTTGGTCCACGGGCCGCCGGTGGCGGCGGGCACGTACACGCCCGAGAGGACCGCGTGCTCCGCGTCCGCCGGGAGGATCAGCGCGTCGAACAGGGCCACCGACCTCGACGACCAGGTGGGGACCACGTACAGCCCGTGTTTCCGGCCCCGCTCCACCAGCTCCTGCGGATCGACGGCCGTACCGCCGAAGTCCCCGGCGGCCAGCCCGTCCAGCGCCCGTTCGGCCGTCACCTCGGCGACCAGCCGCGCACTGGGAATTCCGGTGATCCGCACCGGCCCGTCCGCGACCGGGACCGCCGTCAGGTCCAGCTCCGGGCTCCACGCCACCCGCCGCGCCCCGGCCACGTCCACGACCTGCCCGGGGGCCTTGTGCAGCACGACCTCGTAGCGGTGCCGGGTCAGTTCGTTGTGGTACGCGCCGGGCTTGAGGCGGATGTCCAGCGCGCCCACCCGCGCGTCGCGCGCCGCCAGTTCCGCGAAGAACTCCGGGGCCGTCACCAGCTCCTTCTCCAGCAGCACGGCACGGTCCACCACCGCACGTGCCGACGCCCCGCGCCCCGGCCGCACGGCCGCGTGCAGGGCTCGCAACGACCCCGCGTGCCGCACGTCGCCGATGACCAGACGGCCGCCCGGCGCCAGCAGTCCCAGCGCCCGGTCGACGACCCGGGCCAGATAGGCGTCGTCCGGGAAGTACTGGATCACCGAGTTGATCAGCACGGTGTCGAACGTGCCGGCCGGCAGGCCCTCGGTCACGTCGGCGGCCTGGCGGCGCAGCCGCACCCGGCCGTCGAGGCCCGCGGCCCGCACCTGGCCGGTCAGCCGCTCGATGACGGCGCCGGACAGGTCGGTGCCCCAGTACTCCTCCACGTGCTCGGCCAAGTGCCCCATGAGCAGGCCCGATCCGACGCCGATCTCCAGGACGCGCCGGGCGCCCAGGCCGCGAACCCGCGCCACGATCGCGTCGCGCCAGGCCCGCATCTCGTCCAGCGGAATCGGCTCGCCGGTGTAGGAGCTGTCCCAGCCGGAGAAGTCCTCGCCGAGAGCGAAGGCCTCGGCGCCCGGCCCGGAGTACACCGAGTCGTAGATCTCCCGCCACTCCCCCACCTGCGCGTCGATGCCGGACGCGGTCTCCTCGACGACGCCCGCCACCGCGGCGGCCGCCGGGTCGGGGACCACGTAGGCGGCGAGGCGCTGGTCGCCGGGGGTGTCCTCGCGGGCCAGGACGACGGCCTGGCGTACGCCTTCCGAAGCGGTCAGCAGCGACTCGATCTCGCCCGGCTCGATACGGAAGCCGCGGACCTTGACCTGCTCGTCCGCGCGACCCGCGTACTCCAGCTGCCCATCGGCACGCCACCGCGCAAGGTCACCGGTGCGGTACATCCGCACACCCGGCTCGAACGGCGACGCCACGAAGCGCTCCGCCGTCAGCCCGGCACGGTTCGCGTACCCGCGGGCCAGGCCCGCGCCCGACGCGTACAGCTCACCGACCACGCCCACCGGCACCGGTCGCAGTCCGGCGTCCAGCACATACGCCCTGGTGTTCGTGACCGGACGGCCGATCGGCACCACGTCGGCGGTGAACGTGTCGCTCATGGACACACAGACCGTGGACTCCGTCGGCCCGTACGCGTTGACGACCTTGCGGCCGCCGGCCGACCACCGGGCCACCAGCTCGGGCGGCGCGGCCTCGGCGCCCACGACCAGGCAGGCGAAGTCCGTCAGCGCGGCTGCTGCGCCCGCGGGCAGGGTGGCCACCACCGACGGCGGGATCAGCGCGTGGGTGATGCGCCGGTCGGCGAGGACGCCCGACAGCGGCTCGCCCACCAGGCGGCCGCCCTCGGGGACCACCAGCGTGGCGCCCGCGGCGAAGGCGACGACCAGTTCCCATACGGCCGCGTCGAAGCTGGGCGAGGCGAACTGGAGGACGCGGCTGTCCGCTGACACACCCAGTCGCTCCAACTGGGTGTGCGCCAGGCTCGCCACGCCCCGGTGGGTGACCACCACGCCCTTGGGCAGGCCGGTGGAGCCGGAGGTGTAGATGACGTAGGCCGGGCTGTCCGGGGAGACGGGCACGCCCGGGTCGGTGTCCGGGTAGCCGGACAGGTCCTGGCGCAGTGCCGCCTCGTCGAGGACGAGGACCGGCGCGGCGTCGGCCAGCATGTAGCGGCGGCGCTCCTCCGGGTAGTCCGGGTCCACCGGTACGTACGCGCCGCCGGCCCTCAGCACGGCGAGGACCGCCACCACCAGGCCGGCGGACCGGGGCAGCAACACCCCGACCGGCTTCTCCGGGCCCACGCCCTGTGCCCTGAGCCGGTGCGCCAGCCGGTTCACCCGCGCGTCCAGCTCCCCGTACGACAGCGAGAGGTCATCGGCGACCAGGGCCACCGCGTCCGCGTCCCGGCGGGCGTGCTCGGCGACGAACCCGGCGAGGGTCGTGCCGGGCACGGCGGCGGCCGTCCGGTTCCATCCGGACACCACCTGCTCGTGCTCGGCGCCGGACAGCAGTTCCAGCTGCCCGACGGTGCGCTTCGGGTCGGCCGTGACCTGCTCCAGCAGCCGCACCCAGCGGTCGAGCAGCCCCTCGACCGTGGACCGGTCGAAGAGGTCGGTCGCGTACTCGACGGTGGCGGTCACGCCCTGCTCGCCGCTGCTCTCGTCGAGGCTGAGCAGCATGTCGAAGCGCGACCTGCCGATGCCGACGGGCTCCGGGCGCACCCGCAGCCCGGGGAGTTCGAAGTCGCTCTTGGGCGTGTTCTGGAGGACCAGCGCGACCTGGAAGAGCGGGTGGTAGGCGGTGGAGCGCCGCGGGTTGAGCACTTCCACCAGATGCTCGAACGGCACGTCCTGGTGCGCGTACGCGGCGAGGCTCGACTCCCGCACGCGGCCGAGCAGTTCCTCGAAACTCGGGTCCCCGGACGTGTCCGTACGCAGCACGAACGTATTGACGAACAACCCCACCAGGTCGTCCAGCGCTTCATCCGTACGGCCCGCCACCCCACTGCCCAGCGCGATGTCCGTCCCCGCGCCGAGACGCGTCAGCAGCGCCGCCATACCCGCCTGGAGCACCATGAACACCGTCGCGTTCGAGCGGCGGGCCAGTGCCACCAGCCGCTGGTGCAGCTCCGCGGACAGCTCGTAGTCGAGGTGGGTGCCCTCGTAGGAGGCCACGGCCGGACGCGGCCGGTCGGCGGGGAACGTCACCTGCTCCGGCGCGCCCGCCAGCTGCCGCCGCCAGTATCCGACCTGCTGGGTGTAGATGCTCTCCGGGTCGCTCTCGTCGCCGAGCAGTTCGCGCTGCCACAGCGTGTAGTCCGCGTACTGCACCGGCAGCCGCTCCCATTGCGGGGCGGCGCCGCGTGCCCGCTCGGTGTAGGCGGTCACGAAGTCCCGTGCGATCGGGCCCATCGACCAGCCGTCGCCCGCGATGTGGTGGACGAGCAGGAGCAGGACGCCGACCTGCGGGCCGGTGCGGAACAGCCAGGCGCGGACCGGTATCTCCGCCGCGAGGTCGAACCCGTACGCGGCGGCCGCGCCGAGGGCGGCCGGCAGCTCCGCCTCGGTGAGCGTGCGGCTCTCCCACGTGAAGTCCGCCTCGGCCGCGTCCAGCACCCGCTGGTACGGCTCGCCGCCGGTCTCCGGAAAGACCGTGCGCAGCGACTCGTGCCGCCCGGTCACGTCCCGCAGCGCGGCGCGGAGCGCGTCGGCGTCCATGTCGCCGGTCAGGCGCAGCGCCAGCGGCATGTTGTACGTCGCGGAGCGGCCCTCCAGCTGGTGCAGGAACCACAGGCGGCGCTGCGCGAAGGACAGCGGCACCCGCTCGGGGCGCGGCATCGGGGCCAGGGCCGTACGGGTGCGGCCGTGGCCGGTGAGGCGGGCCGCGAGCCCGGCGACGGTGGGCGCCTCGAAGACCGCGGCGATCGGCACCTCGGCGCCGAGGCTGCCGCGGATGCGGCTGACCAGGCGGGTGGTGAGCAGCGAGTGCCCGCCCAGGTCGAAGAAGCTGTCGTCGATACCGACCCGGCCCACGCCCAGCACCTCGGCGAACAGGCCGCACAGGACCTCTTCCTGCGGGGTGCGCGGGGCACGGCCGCCCGGGGTGGCGGCGTACTCCGGCACGGGCAGCGCCTTGCGGTCCAGCTTCCCGTTCGGCGTCAGCGGCAGCCGGTCCAGAACCATCACCGCCGACGGAACCATGTACTCCGGCAGGCGCTCCGCCAGGCGCGCACGGGCCGCGTCGACGACGGCGCCGATGCCCTTGGCGGCCACCGGGTTGTTCGTCCACGGTCCGCCCGACACGGCGGGCACGTACACGCCCGACAGGACGGCCGTGTCCGCGTCGCCGGGGAGGACCACGGCGTCGAAGAGGCCCGTCGACCGCGCCGACCAGGTGGGTATCAGCCGCAGGCCCAACTCCCGGCCCCGCGCGGCCAGGGCCTCCGGGTCGACCGCGGTGCCGGCCGCGAGGGCTTCGGCGTCGAGGCCGTCGAGGGCCCGCTCGGCCGCCGCCTCGCCCACCAGGCGCGCGTTGGGAATCCCGGTGAGGCGCAGCGGCCCGTCCGAGAGCGGCAGCGCGCCCAGGTCCAGATCGGGGGTCCATGCCACCGGCCGGGCCGCGGACAGGTCGGTGACCCGCTCGGGCGCCTTGTGCAGTACGACTTCGTAGCGGTGCCGGGTCAGTTCGTTGTGGTACGCGCCGGGCTTCAGGCGGATGTCCAGCGCGCCGATCCGGGCGTCGTCCGCCGCGAGCCCGTCGAAGAACTCGGGCGCCACGACCAGTTCCTTCTCCAGCAGCACGGCCCGGTCGACCACCGCACGTGCCGCCGTGCCCCGCCCGGAGTGCACCGCGGCCCGCAGGGCCCGCAGCGAACCGGCGTGCCGCACGTCGCCGATGACCAGACGGCCACCGGGCGCGAGCAGGTCCAGCGCCTGGTCGATCACGCGGGCCAGGTACTCCCCGTCGGGGAAGTACTGCACCACGGAGTTGATCAGCACGGTGTCGAAGTGACCGGCCGGAAGGCCGTCCACGTCGTCCGCGGCCTGGGCACGCAGCCGTACGCGGCCGTCCAACCCCACCTGCGCCACCTGCGCCCGCAGCCGCCCGACGACCGCGGCCGACAGGTCCGTACCCCAGTACTCGTCCACGTCCGGCGCGAGGTGCGCCATCAGCAGACCGGACCCGACGCCGATCTCCAGCACCCGCGAGCCGCCGAAGTCCCGCACCCGGTCCACGACCGCGTCCCGCCACGCCCTCATCTCGCTCAGCGGAATCGGCTCACCCGTGTACGAGCTGTCCCAGCCGGAGAAATCCTCACCGAAGCCCACGCCCCTGGTGCCGGTCTCGGCGTACACCGAGTCGTAGATCTCCCGCCACTCCTCGACCTGCGCATCCGCGTCCACGCCGGTACCGGCGCGCGCGGCCACGTCCAGGTCGGGCACGACGTACGCGGCCAGCCGCTGGTCACCCGGGACGTCCTCGCGGGCCACCACCACGGCCTGCCGTACGCCCTCGGAGGCCGTCAGCAGCGACTCGATCTCGCCGGGCTCGATGCGGTAGCCGCGCAGCTTCACCTGCTCGTCGGCACGTCCGGCGAACTCCAGCTGCCCGTCGGCGCGGCGGCGCACCAGGTCGCCGGTCCTGTACATCCGCGCGCCCGGTACGAAGGGACAGGCGACGAACCGCTCCGCGGTCAGCCCCGCGCGCCGTACGTATCCGCGCGCCACCTGGGCGCCCGTGACGTACAGCTCGCCCACGACGCCCACCGGCACCGGACGCAGGCCCGCGTCCAGCACGAAGAGCCGGGTGTTCCAGGTGGGCCGGCCGATCGGCACGGCATGGCCGTCGGCGTCCTCGCCGGTCCAGGCGGCGGAGGCGACCTGGATGGTCATCTCCGTGGGGCCGTAGAGGTTGAACAGTTCGCTGTTCCACGCCGTGCTGATGCGCGCGGCCAGGTCGCAGCGCAGCGCCTCGCCGCTGGACCAGATGCGGCTGACGGCGTGCGCGGCGGGCGGCTCGGGCAGGTTGGCCAGCAGGGACGGCGGGAACTGGGCGACGGTGACGCCGTTCTCCGCGAGGTGCGCGACCAGCCGCTGCGGGTCGCGGATCACGTCGGCGGGCGCCACGCTGATCGCCGCGCCGGACAGCAGCGGGAACCAGATCTCCAGGCCCACCGAGTCGAACCGCACCGACGTGCGGAACAGCACCACGTCTTCGGGGCCCACCGGATAGGCGTCCTGCATCCACTGGAGGTTGTTGACCAGGCCGCGGTGCTCGACGAGGACGCCCTTGGGGCGGCCGGTGGAGCCGGACGTGTAGATGACGTACAGGGGGCCGGCGGGGTCCAGCGGTGCGGTGCGCTCGCCGTCCGTCACGTCGGCCGCGGCGTGCCGTGCGACCGCCGCCGCGGTCTCCGCGTCGTCGAGGACGACGGCGGGGATGCCCGCTGCGGCGGTGTCCAGGCCGCTGTCCCGGGCGACGAGCGCGAGCTCGGGCCGGGCGTCGCGCAGCGTGGTCAGCAGCCGCTCGGCCGGGTCGTCGGGGTCGAGCGGCAGGTAGGCGCCGCCCGCCTTGAGGACGCCGAGGAGGGCCACGACCGTCTCCGCCGAACGGGGCAGGGCGACCGCGACCAGCCGCTCGGGGCCGACGCCGAGGCCGATGAGGTGGCGGGCGAGCCGGTTGGCCCGCGCGTTCAGTTCGGCGTACGTCAGCGTGGTGTCGCCGAAGAGCACGGCGGTGGCCTCGGGCGACCGCGCCACCTGTGCTTCGACCAGGTCGACCAGGGTGCCCGGGACGACGTCGGCGGCGGTGTCGTTCCAGTCCGCCAGCTGCTGCCGCTCCGGCCCGGTGAGCAGGTCCGCCTGGCTGATCAGCCGCTCGGGAGCGGTGAGCGCCTGCTCCAGCAGGCGTATCCAGCGGGCCACGACGCCCTCGACGGTGGACCGGTCGAAGAGGTCGGTGGCGTACTCGACCAGCGTCTCGATGCCGGCCGGGTTGCCTGCCGCGTCGTACCGCTCGGTGAGCGAGAGCAGCATGTCGAAGCGCGAGGTGCCCGCGTCCACCTCCTCCATCCTCACCCGCAGGCCGGGCAGGGTGAAGTCCCCCTGGCCGGTGTTCTGGAGGACCAGCGCGACCTGGAAGAGGGGGTGGTAGGCGGTGGAGCGCTGCGGGTTGAGCACTTCCACCAGATGCTCGAACGGCACGTCCTGGTGCGCGTACGCGGCGAGGCTCGACTCCCGTACGCGGCCGAGCAGTTCATCGAAACTCGGGTCCCCGGACGTGTCCGTGCGCAGCACGAACGTGTTGACGAACAGCCCGACGAGATCGTCCAGCGCTTCGTCCGTACGACCGGCGACCCCACTGCCCAGCGCGATGTCCGTCCCCGCGCCGAGACGCGTCAGCAGCGCCGCCATACCCGCCTGGAGGGCCATGAACACCGTGGCGCCCGAGGCGCGGGACAGGTCCGCCAGCCGCTGGTGCAGCGCGGCGTCGATGGTGAACTCCGCGTAGGAGCCCTCGTACGAGGCCACGGCCGGACGCGGCCGGTCGGCGGGGAAGGTCACCTGCTCCGGCAGGCCGGCCAGCTGGGAGCGCCAGTAGGCGACCTGGCGGCTGAACAGGCTGTCCGGGTCGGCCTCGTCGCCGAGCAGCTCGCGCTGCCACAGCGTGTAGTCCGCGTACTGCACCGGCAGCTCCGGCCACTGCGGGGCCGTGCCCTGCACGCGGGCGGTGTACGCGGCGACCACGTCGCGGGCCAGCGGGCCCATGGACCAGCCGTCGCCCGCGATGTGGTGGAGCAGGAGCAGCAGCACGCTGTCCCGCGCCCCGGCCGGGCCGGTCGGGCCGGTTTCGAAGAGCCAGGCGCGGACCGGCGGTTCGGCGGCCAGGTCGAAGCCGTACCGGGCGGCTTCCTCCATCGCCGGCGGCAGGTCCGCCGCGGCGACCGTGCGGCGCTCCCAGACGAGGCCCGCCTCGGCCGGGTCCAGCACGCGCTGGTACGGCGCACCGTCGGTCTCCGGGAAGACCGTGCGCAGCGACTCGTGCCGCGCCACCACATCGCGCAGGGCCGCGTGCAGCGCCTCCGTGTCCACGGTGCCGGTCAGGCGCAGGGCCAGCGGCATGTTGTACGTGGCGGACGGGCCCTCCAGCTTGTGCAGGAACCACAGGCGGCGCTGGGCGGACGACAGCGGCACCCGTTCGGGGCGCGGGGCGCGGGCCAGTGCCGTACGGGTCCGCCCGCCGGGGGCCAGCCGTGGCACCAGTTCGGCGACGGTCGGCGCCTCGAACACGTCCTTGATCGGCAGTTCGGTGCCGAGGACGCTGCGGATGCGGCTGACGAGGCGGGTGGCGAGCAGGGAGTGCCCGCCGAGTTCGAAGAAGCTGTCGTCGATACCGACGCGGTCCACTCCCAGCACCTCGGCGTAGAGGCCGCAGAGGACCTCTTCCTGCGGGGTACGGGGCTTGCGGCCGTCCGCCGTGGTGGCGTACTCGGGTACGGGCAGAGCCTTACGGTCCAGCTTCCCGTTGGGTGTCAGCGGCAGCCGGTCCAGAACCATCACCGCCGACGGAACCATGTACTCCGGCAGGCGCTCCACGAGACGCGCGCGGGCGGCCTTGACCACCGCGCCGATGCCGCGGGCCGCGACCGGGTTGTTGGTCCAGGGGCCGCCGGTGGCGGCGGGCACGTACACGCCTGAAAGCGCCGCGCCTTCCGCGTCCGCCGGGAGGATCAGCGCGTCGAACAGGGCCACCGACCGCGACGACCAGGTGGGCACGATCCGGAGCCCGTGCTCACGTCCCAGGGCGACGAGGTCTTCCGGATCGACGGCCGGGGCTCCGAAGTCCTCGGCGTCCAGGCCGTCCAGCGCCCGCTCCATGGCCGCCTCGGCCACCAGGCGCGCGTTGGGTATGCCGGTGAGGCGCAGCGGGCCTTCGGGGAGCTGTCCGAGGTCGAGGCCGGCGGTCCAGGCCGTCCGCCGGGCGCCGGACAGGTCCACGACCTGCGCGGGTGCCTTGTGGAGCACGACTTCGTAGCGGTGCCGGGTCAGTTCGTTGTGGTACGCGCCGGGCTTCAGGCGGATGTCCAGCGCGCCGATCCGGGCGTCGCCCGCCGCGAGCCCGTCGAAGAACTCGGGGGCGGCGACGAGTTCCTTCTCCAGCAGCACGGCCCGGTCCACGGCGGCCCGCGCCGAAGCCCCGCGACCGGCGTGGACGGCCGCGTGCAGCGTGCGCAGCGAACCGGCGTGCCGGACGTCGCCGATGACCAGACGGCCACCGGGGGCCAGCAGCCCCAGCGCCTGGTCGATCACGCGGGCCAGGTACTCCCCGTCGGGGAAGTACTGCACCACGGAGTTGATCAGCACGGTGTCGAAGTGACCGGCCGGGAGGCCGTCCACATCGTCCGCGGCCTGAGCGCGCAGCCGGACGCGGTCGCTCAGGCCCGCCTGCGCCACCTGCGCCGACAGCCGCTCGATCACCGCGGCCGACAGGTCCGTACCCCAGTACTCGTCCACGTCCGGCGCCAGGTGCGCCATCAGCAGACCGGCACCCAAACCGACCTCCAGCACCCGCGCGCCGCCGAACTCCCGCACCCGGTCCACGACCGCGTCCCGCCACGCCCGCATCTCGCTCAGCGGAATCGGCTCACCCGTGTACGAGCTGTCCCAGCCGGAGAAATCCTCACCGAAACCGATGCCCCTGGTGCCGGTCTCGGCATAGACCCCGTCGTAGATCTCCCGCCACTCCTCGACCTGCGCGTCCGCCCCTACGGCGCCGGCCCGCACCGCCGCGCCCAGATCCGGTACGACATACGCGGCCAGCCGCTGGTCACCCGGGGTGTCCTCGCGGGCCACCACCACGGCCTGCCGTACGCCCTCGGAGGCCGTCAGCAGCGACTCGATCTCGCCGGGCTCGACACGGAAACCACGGACCTTGACCTGCTCGTCCGCCCGCCCCAGATACTCCAACTGCCCATCGGCACGCCACCGCGCCAGATCCCCGGTGCGATACATCCGCACACCCGGCTCGAACGGCGACGCCACGAACCGCTCCGCCGTCAGCCCGGCCCGGTTCGCATACCCCCGCGCCAGCCCCGCACCCGACACATACAGCTCACCAGCCACACCCACCGGCACCGGCCGCAACACCGCATCCAGCACATACGCCCGAGTGTTGCTCACGGGACGGCCGATCGGCGCGACCGTCTCATCGATCGCATCGCTCATCGAGACACAGACCGTCGACTCCGTCGGCCCGTACGCGTTCACGACCTCCCGGCCCCCCACGGCCCACCGGGCTATCAGCTCCGGCGGCACCGCCTCCCCCGCCAGCGCCACCGCCTTCAGCTCCGGCAACCCGCTCTCGGCACCAGCAGGCAGCGCCCCCAGCACCGACGGCGGCAACGTCACATGCGACACACGCTGCTCGGCCAACACCGCCTGCAACGCCTCACCCACCAGACGGCCCTCCTCCGGCACCACCAGCGTGGCACCAGACGAGAACGCCATCACCAGCTCCCACCACGCCGCATCGAAACTCGGCGACGCGAACTGGAGCACCCGGCTGTCCGCCGTCACCCCGAACCGCTCGATCTGCGCATGCGCCAGGCTCGCCACACCCCGGTGGGAGACCACCACGCCCTTGGGCAGGCCGGTGGAGCCGGAGGTGTAGATCACGTACGCGGGGTGGTCCAGCTCCACGCGCACACCCGGGTCGATGTCCGGGAAGCCAGACAGGTCCTGCCCCAGCGCCGCTTCGTCCAGCACCAGCACCGGCGCCGCGTCGGCCAGCATGTAGCGGCGGCGCTCCTGCGGGTACTCCGGGTCCACCGGTACGTACGCGCCACCGGCCTTGTGGACGGCGAGGACCGCCACCACCATCTCCACCGAGCGCGGCAGCATCACCCCCACCAGCTGCTCCGGACCCACACCCTGACCGATCAGCCAGTGCGCCAGCCGGTTCGCCCGCGCGTCCAGCTCCCCGTAGGTGATCGTCCGGTCCCCTGCCGCGAGGGCCACCGCGTCCGGAGTGCGGCGGGCGTGGGCGGTGAACTCCTCGGTCAGCGTCACGGCGGGCACCTCGACGGCGGTGCCGCTCCAGCCGGTCAGCAGCGTCTCGCGCTCGGCGCCGGACAGCAGTTCCAGCCCGCCGATCCGCAGCGACGGGTCGGCCGTCACCTGCTCCAGCAGCCGGACCCAGCGGGCCAGCAGGCCTTCGACCGTGTCGCGGTCGAACAGCTCGGTGGCGTACTCGACGACGGTCTCGATGCCCGAGGTCCCGTGTACGTCCTCGTGCCGTTCGAACATCTCCACGAGCATGTCGAACCGGGAGGTGGCCGTGGAGACGAACTCGCCGCGCACGTCGAGGTCCGGCAGCCGGAAGGACTCCTCCGGCGTGTTCTGGAGGACCATCGCCACCTGGAACAGCGGGTGGTGGGAGCCGGAGCGGTGCGGGTTGAAGAGTTCCACCAGGTGCTCGAAGGGCACGTCCTGGTGCTCGTACGCGGCGAGGCTGGTCTCGCGGACCCGGCCGAGCAGTTCCTCGAACGTCGGGTCGCCGGAGGTGTCCGTGCGCAGGACGAAGGTGTTCACGAAGAGGCCGACGAGGTCTTCGAGGGCTTCGTCCGCGCGGCCGGCGACGCCGTTGCCGAGGGGGATGTCGGTGCCCGCGCCGAGGCGGGTGAGCAGGGCCGCCATGCCGGCCTGGAGCACCATGAAGACGGTGGTGTTCGACCGGCGGGCCAGGTCGACCAGGCGCTGGTGCAGGGCGCCGTCGAGGGTGAACTCCAGGTGGGCGCCGTCGTAGGAGGCCACCGCGGGGCGCGGGCGGTCGGTGGGGAAGCTCACCAGGTCGGGCAGGCCGTCCAGCTGCTCGCGCCAGTAGCCGACCTGGCGGCTGACGAGGCTGTCGGTATCGGTCTCGTCGCCGAGCAGTTCGCGCTGCCACAGGGTGTAGTCGGCGTACTGGACGGGCAGCGTGGACCACTGCGGCGCGGTGCCGTCCACGCGGGCGGTGTACGCGGCCAGGACGTCCCGGGCCAGGGGCGCGAGCGACCAGCCGTCGCCCGCGATGTGGTGGAGCAGCAGTTGCAGCACGCTCTCGCTGTCGGTCCCGGTGTCGGTCCCGGCGTGGGGCCCCCTGTCGGTCCCGGTGTGGGGCCCGGTGCCGGGCTCGCCGTCGGACAGCTCGAACAGCCAGGCGCGTACCGGGATCTCGGTGGCGAGGTCGAAGCCGTAGCGGGCCGACTCGTCCAGGGCCGCGGGCAGCGCGTCCGCCGTCACCCGCCGGTGTTCCCAGGCGAAGTCCGCTTCGGCCGCGTCCAGGATCAGCTGCCGCGGCTCGCCGTCGGCCTCGGGGAAGACCGTGCGCAACGTCTCGTGCCGGGCCGTCACGTCGCGCAGCGCGGCGCGCAGGGCCGCCGTGTCCACCTTGCCCTTCAGGCGCAGCGTCAGCGGCATGTTGTACGTCGCCGAGGGGCCCTCCAGCTTGTGCAGGAACCACAGCCGGCGCTGCGCGAACGACAGGGGCAGCCGCTCGGGGCGTGTCATCGGGGCCAGTGCCGCGCGCCGGTCGCCGTCGCCGTCGCCCGCCTCGGCGCCGAGGCGGCGGGCCAGCGCGGCGGGGGTCGGGTGCTCGAACACGTCCTTGATCGGGGGCTCGGCGCCCAGCACGCCGCGGATGCGGACCAGCAGCCGGATCGCGGACAGCGAGTGCCCGCCGAGTGCGAAGAAGTCGTCGTGCGGGCCGACCGCGGGCACGCCCAGCACCTCGGCGAAGAGAGCGCGCAGCGTCTCCTCGCGCGACCCGGCCGGCCCGCCGGCCGCTCCGGGAGCGGTCGGGTCCGGTGTCGACGATGGCGTGGCGTCCAACTTCTCGCTCGCTTTCCTGGCGTTCTCACGTCCTCACGGCGGCCGCGCGGTTGCGCACGACGACGGCCGGCGGAGGGCAGGGTCGATCGGTTGTCTGTGGGGCGGGAGCCGTCGTGCTGACGGCATCGCCGGACGGCCCGCCGCCCGGTGGGCGGCGGCCTGCGAAGGGTCGGGTGTCCGGACGGCCGGGCAGGGCGCCGCGGAACACCGGTTATACGTTCGGGTACGGATGCGGAACAGCCGTACGGCGAGGGGAGAACGCGAGGGGCCCGGGCGGGCCCGCGTGAGGGGGCGTCGGGTCAGCGGCCGCGGGCGGACGCGCGCGAGCGCCTGGCCGACGTCACCCGGGGCGGTTCGACGAACGCCGCGCCGTACGTGAGGTCACCTGCGCGGAGGCCGTTGGTCGCGGCCCTCTCCGCATGACTCGTGCCATATCGAAGTCCCCCGTAGACATGCACACCGTCTGTTTCCGATCCGGCCGGCCGATCGCCTGCTGGATCTCACTTGAGTCAACCAGCCGTCCGGTGCCGCGTCAAGGTCGTAGATCTTCCCGCCCGGGCAAATCCCGTGCGCCCCGCGGCCGTCGGGCGCCGGGCATTTGCTGCCGCGCCGTCAATTGCGCCCGGGCCGCGCCGGAAACCGCATGAGCGGTCGGCGCGGTACGGGCGTCCGGGGCCTTTTCGTGCCGTGGTGGTACGGCGGTTCGCCGTTGTCAGGTCACCGGTCCGTGCCTTCCTGGAACGCCTGCCGCAACTTCTCGGAGAGCACGGATCCGATGTGCTCCAGCGGTCCGGGATTCATCATGTCGGTGTGTTTGCAGGGAATCTCCCGGAAATCGACGGCGCCTTCGAAATACGGGTCCCACGCGCCCGGCAGGAGCTGGTGCGCGGTCTCTTCGGAGGCGGCGACGACCAACGCCGGGGCGGCGACGGGGTGGTGCGCCACGTCCAGTCCGATGCGCGCGTTGTTGACGGTGACCTCCGTCATCGCCCGGACCTCGGCCGCCGAGAGGCCGGCCAGTGCGGTGTTCTTGGTGCGGAGCAGCTCGACGGTCCTCTCGTGGGTGAGGTGCGCGGCCTCGGCCTCGTCCGGTTCGATGTCGAAAAGTGCCAGCATGGCGCGGTGGACGTCGGCCGTACCGACCTTCGCGAGCGACTCCTCGACCTCCTCCCGGGCGACCGTGCTCACGGGGTGGCAGTCGAGCAGGGTGAGCAGTCCGACGCGCTTGCCGCGCCGTTCCAGGAGGTCCGCCATCCGGTGCGCGACGATTCCGCCGAAGGACCAGCCGAGAAGGTGGTACGGGCCTTCCGGCTGCGTTTCGGTGATGCGGTCGACGTAGTGCGCCGCCATTTCCTCGACGGAATCCGGCAGATTTCCCGAACCGTCGAGACCGGCCGCTTGTACGGCGTACACGGGTACGTCCGGGTCGAGGTGGCGCAGCAGTCCCGAATACGACCAGCCGAGGCCGCTTCCGGCATGGACGCAGAAGACCGGCGGCTTGCTGCCGTGTGTCCGCAGCGGCAGCAGGACATCCAGCGCGCCGCCCTCGGTGTCCGTGTCCAGTCGCCGGGCCAGTCCGGCCACCGTGGGTGTTTCCAGAATGGCCTTCACCGGGAATTCCACGCCCAGTACCGCGTGGATGCGTACGAGCAGCCGGACCGCCGAGAGGGAATGTCCGCCGAGTTCGAAGAAATTGTCGTCGGCGTTCACCCGCGGAACGCCGAGGATTTCCGCGAACAGCCCGCACAGGAGTTCTTCCCTGGGGGTGCGCGGCGGCCGTCCGGCGCCGTCGGCCTCCCCCTGGGGCAGCGGCAGCGCCGCCCGGTCGAGGGTGCCGTCAGCGGTGAGCGGCAGTTGGTCGAGGAGGATCACGGCGGCCGGGACGAGGTGTTCCGACAGCCGCTGTGCCAAGTGGGCGCGGAGGGCGGCGGGTTCGGGCGTGCCGTCGGTGGTTCGCCCGGGCACGGCGTAGGCCGTCAGGGTGTCCTCCCCGTCCCCGCCCTCGCGGACGACCACCGCTGCCGCGGTGACGGCCGGGTGGGCGGTCAACGCGTCCTCGACGGCGCGCGGTTCGATCCGCAGGCCGCGCAGGACGGCGCGCTCCCCCGCCTGTGCGACCAGCTCCGGCGCGAGCCCGTCCGCGCCGGCGCGGCGGCGTACCAGCTCGCCCGTGCGGTACATCCACGCGCCCGGCCGGAACGGGTCGGGCACCAGCCGCTCGCCGGTGAGCACGGCCGCGCCCGCGTACGCCGCGTGCCGCTGCGGGACGTGGACGTACAGCTCGCCCGTCACCCCCGGCGGTACGGGCCGCAGCCCGGCGTCGAGGACGTACACGGCGCCGCCTGCCGACGGATGGCCGAGTGTGGGCGCAGCCGAGTCCGCCACGCGGCCCGGCAGTGTCGCCGCGGCGCATCCGGCGGGCCGGTGCACGGCGTACGCCCGGGTCGCCGGGAGACCGCGCAGCCGGTGCCGCAGCGCCGTCCCGACGGGCTCGCCGGACAGCACGAGGCCGACGGGCGCGGGAGAGTCGCCGTCCGGCGGGCACAGGCCCGCGTCCAGCAGTTGTTCGGCCTGCCGTGGGGTGGTGGCGACCAGGTGGACGCCGGCGGCGTCGAGGTGCGCCGCGGTGTCCCGCGGGGACGGCAGGCCCTGGCCGGGCCCGGTGTCGTACAGGTGCAGCTCGTGCCCGGCGAGCAGCGCGGTCAGGGCGTCCCAGGCGCCCGGCGCGGAGAGCGGGACGGTCGGCGCCACGCGCAGCCGCTCCGCCCCCGACGCGGTCAGGGCGTCGGCGAAGGTGTGCTCCTGGTGGTGGGCGAACAGTTCGGTGAGCGCCGCGTGCGGTACGGGGAGGTGGCCGGGGCGGTGGGCGCCGACCGCCGGGTGGTCCGGCAGCAGGGGTGCTGCCCGGTCGGCGTCGGTGAGGTCGGCGGCATCGGCCGTCGCGTCCCCGGAGTCCTCCTCCGGCGGGACGACGGTCCGGCCGCCCGCGGCCCCGGCGTCGAAGCCCGGCCCGGCGACGACCAGCAGCGCACCGGCCGCGTCGAGGGCGTCCCGGGCGGCCCCGGGCTCCTCCGTACCGTCGAGCGCCACATACGCCGCGCCCGCCTTGAGGACGGCCAGCAGCGCGACGGCCGCCCGCGCGGACGGCGGCACCGCCGTCGCCACGACCCGTCCGGGCCCGGCGCCGAGTCCGGCCAGCCGCCGGGCGAGCCGGTTGGCGCGGCCGTTGAGCTGCGCGTACGTCAGCGTGGCGTCGTCCGCTACCACGGCGAGCGCTTCCGGTGTGGCCGCCGCCTGCCGCTCGAAGAGCCGGACCACGGTGTCCGGTACGGCGGCGCGCTCCGGGCGCCGGGCCGCGGGCTCCGCCATGAGACGGCGCTCTGCGGCGGTCCGTACGTCGAGCCGGGACACCTTGCGGCGCGGGTCGGCAACCAGCGTGCCGACCAGGTCCACGAGCCGCTCCGCGAGGGCGGCGGCCGTCGCGCGGTCGAACAGTTCGGTGGCGTAGCGCAGGGTGCCCAGGACTCCGCCGGGCGTGCCGTCGTCCGCGACGCGCTCGTTGAAGGTGAAGTCCAGGTCGAACTTGGCGGCTCCGGCTTCCAGTTCGACCGCTTCGACGTCCAGTCCGGACAGGCCGGGGCCTTCGGCGCCCTGCACCCCGAAGTCGACCATGACCTGGAAGAGCGGGTGCCGGGCCGTCGAGCGGTACGGGTTGATGATCTCCACCAGCCGCTCGAACGGCAGGTCCTGGTGGGCGTACGCCTCCAGACCGGCCTGCCGGACCCGGTCGATCAGCTCGCCGAACGCCGGGTCGCCCGACAGGTCGGCGCGCAGCACCAGCGTGTTGACGAAGAAGCCGACCAGGTCGTCCAGTGACTCGTCGGTCCGCCCCGCGACGGGCGTGCCGAGCACGATGTCCTCGCCCGCGCCGTGCTTGGACAGCAGCGCCGCGACGGCCGCCTGGATGACCATGGCGGGGCTGGCGCCGGAGGCGGTGGCCAGCGACACCAGGCCGCGGTGGATGCGGACGGGCAGTTCGAAGGCGACGACGCCGCCCTCGTAGCTCGGCTCGGCCGGGCGCGGCCGGTCGGCGGGCAGGGCCAGCTCTTCCGGCGCGCCGTCCAGCAGCTTCTGCCAGTAGGCGATCTGCCGGGAGATGGCGCTGTCCGGGTCGTCCTCGTCGCCGAGCACGTCCCGCTGCCAGAGCGCGTAGTCGATGTACTGCACGGGCAGCGCGGGCCAGCGGGGTGTGCCGCCGTCACGGCGCGCGGTGTAGGCGGCGGCCAGGTCGCGGACCAGGCGGCCCGCCGACCAGGCGTCGCCCGCGATGTGGTGCAGCAGGATCAGCAGGACCTGGCCGGGTCCGCCGTCGGCGTCGGTCTCCTCGAACAGTCCGGCCCGTACGGGCGGTTCGACGGACAGGTCGAACGGGTGGGCCGCAGCGTCGCGCAGCGCGCCCGGCAGTTCCGCCGCGGTGACGCCGCGCACCCGCCAGCCGAAGTCCACGGCCGCGGCCTCCAGCACCTCCTGCCGCGGCTCGCCGTCGGCCTCGGGGAAGACGGTGCGCAGCGACTCGTGCCGGGCGATCACGTCGTGCAGCGCGCCGCGCAGTGCCTCGTGATCGACCGTGCCCTTCAGCCGCAGCGCGAGCGGCATGTTGTACGTCGCCGACGGGCCCTCCAGCTTGTGCAGGAACCACAGGCGGCGCTGGGCGAAGGACAGCGGTACGGCGTCCGGTCGCGGTCCGGCCACCGGCGCGGTGCGGGCCAGGCCGCCCGCGTCCAGCCGCCCCGCGAGCCCGGCCACCGTGGGCGCCTCGAACACCGCGGCGATCGGCACCTCGGTGCCCAGCGTCCGGCGGATGCGGCTGACCAGCCGGGTCGCGAGCAGCGAGTGGCCGCCCAGTTCGAAGAAGCTGTCGTCGATGCCGACCCGCTCCAGCCCCAGCACCTCGGCGAACAGCCCGCACAGGGCTTCCTCGCGGGGCGTGCGGGGCTCCCGGCCGCCGCTGAGCAGCGCGTAGTCGGGTGCGGGCAGGGCCTTGCGGTCCAGCTTGCCGATCGGGGAGAGCGGCAGCCGGTCCAGCACGACGAACGCGGACGGGACCATGTACTCGGGCAGCCACCGGCGCAGCTTCGCCCGCAGATCGCGGCTCAGTTCGGCGGACCGGTCGGTGCGGGCCGGGCTGTTGGCGTACGCGGCGGGCGTACGGTCGGCGGGCGCCCGGTCGGGGGACGTGCCGTGGTAGGCCGCCACGAGGGTGCCCGGCTCGTCGGGGCCGGGCAGCACGACGGCGTCGAAGCGGTCGTCGTGGGCGGCCGACCACGTGGCGACGGCGTGGAAGCCGAGCCGTTCCACGTACTGGTGCACGGCCTCCGGGTCGGTTCCGGCCCCCGGGCCGGTGCCGCCGTCGATGCGGCGCAGTACGGACGCGTCGGCGTCCAGGCGCGCGTTGGGCACACCGGTCAGCCGCAGGCCGCCCGGGTGCTCGCGCAGCGGTCCGGCCAGCCCGTCGAGGCGGGCGCCCAGCTGCTCCCAGGTGACGGCGGGCAGCTCGGCCACCTGGGCGGGGGCGGCCGGGTTCCGGGTGATGACCACTTCGTAGCGGTAGCGCGACAGTTCGTTGTCGAAGGTGCCGCGCTTGAGGCGGACGTCGGCTCCCCCGGCGTCCGGGAGGCCGGCGGCCAGCGTGGTGAAGAAGTCCGGCGCGAGGAGGAGTTCCTCCTCGGCCGCGGTCCGCTGGTCGGCCTGGGCGCGCAGGGCGGCCGGGTCCGCGTCGGCGCCGAGGGCTGCCGCGGCGACTCCGGCCTGCAGGGTGCGCAGCAGGCGCAGGTTGCGGATGTCGCCGAGGTAGAGCGAGCCGCCCGGGGCGAGGAGGGCCAGGGCCTTGGTGATGACGTCGGTCAGGTAGCGGGCGTCGGGGAAGTACTGGGCGACGGAGTTGATGACGACGGTGTCGAAGAACCCTTCGGGCAGCCCGGTCGTGTCGTCCGCGGGCTGGGCCCGCAGTTCGACGCGTCCGCGCAGGTCGTCGCGGTCCGCGACGCGGGCCCGCAGGGTCTCGACGGCGGCGGCGGAGAAGTCGGTGCCCCAGTAGGACGCGCAGTGCGGGGCGACCTGGGAGAGGATCAGGCCGTTGCCGACGCCGAGTTCGAGGACGTTGCGGGGCGCGAGGCGCCGGATGCCCTCGACGGCGGCGGTCCGCCACGCGTGCATGTCGGCGAGCGGGATGGGCGAGCCGTCGTAGCTGCTGGTCCAGATGCCGAAGTCCTCCCAGAATCCGCCGCCGTCGGCCTGGCCGCGGTAGACCTCCTCGTACACCTCCTGCCAGGAGGCGACCCGGCGGGCGCCGTCGCCGTCCGCCGCGGTGTCCGGGCCGGGTACGACGTAGCCGACCAGGCGCGGGGTGCCGTCGTGGTCCTCGCGCACCTGCACGGTGGCGGCGGCGATGCCGTCCTGGCGGGTGAGGGCGGCCTCGATCTCGCCCGGCTCGATGCGGAAGCCGCGGACCTTGACCTGGTCGTCGGCCCGGCCCACGAATTCCAGGCCGTGCCGGCCGCGCCATTTGACGAGGTCCCCGGTGCGGTACATCCGCGCGCCGGGCCCGCCGTACGGGTTGGCGACGAAGCGTTCGGCGCTCAGGCCGCGCCGGTTGAGATAGCCGCGGGCGAGGAAGGGCCCGGCCGCGTACAGCTCGCCGACGACGCCGTCCGGCACCGGCCGCAGCTTCTCGTCCAGGACGTACACCTGCACGTTCGGCAGCGGCCGGCCGATCATCGGCGGCTGCTGCGGCCCGGTGACCTCACTGGCGGTGACCCAGACGGTGGCCTCCGTCGGCCCGTAGAGGTTGACGGCGCCGCCGCCCTGGGCGTGCAGCCGCTCGGCCAGGGCGGCGGGCAGGGCCTCGCCGCCGACCAGCAGCCGCACGCCCGAGAGGTCTCCCGCGCCCTCGTCCGGCCCGTCGCCGGAACCGGAACCGGAGCCCGAGCCCGAGTCCGAGCCCGAGCCCGAGCCCGAGCCGCCCAGCATGGACCGGTAGACCGACGGCGTGGCCTGGAAGAGGGTCGCGCCGCTGTCCGCGACCAGGCGCCGCAGGGCGAGCGGGTCCTTTGCGACCTCGGAGGGGGCCAGCACCACGCTCGCGCCGGACAGCAGCGGGGCGTGGATCTCCACGGCCGCGATGTCGAAGGTGATGGTGGTGGCGGCCACCATGCGGTCGTCCGGCGTCATCGGTACGCGGGTCAGTACGGCGTCCAGGAAGTGCGCGATGCTCGCGTAGGAGATCACCACGCCCTTCGGCCGGCCGGTGGAGCCGGAGGTGTAGATGACGTACGCGGCGTCCGCCGGGTGGATGGGGGTGCCGCGTTCGGCGTCGGTCACGTCGTCGTCCCCGCGGGCGAGGAGCCGCTCCTCGGTCTCCGGATCGCCGAGCCGGACGCACTGCTCGGGCAGCGGTCCCGGCAGGGCGCCGTGCAGCGCCGGGGTGGTGATCACGGCGGCCGGTGCCGCGTCCTTGAGGACGTACGCGAGGCGGTCGGAGGGGTTGGCCGGGTCGAGCGGCAGGTAGGCCGCGCCGGCCTTCCAGACGGCGAGCAGCGCCACGACCAGGTCCACCGTGCGGGGCAGCGCCAGCGCCACCACGCTCTCCCGGCCGATGCCGCCGTCCAGCAGGAGGCGCGCGAGACGGTTGGCGCGGCGGTTGAGGTCCGCGTAGTCCGTCTCGTCGTCGCCCGCGCGCACGGCGAGGGCGCCGGGGGCGCGGGCCGCCTGCCGCTCGAACCGCTCGTGCGGCAGCCCGGCGGGCGTGCCGCCGCCGGTCGCGTTGCGCGTCCGGAGCAGTTCGGTGCGCTCGTCGTCGGAGAGCAGCCGGGCGTCGGTGACGCGTACGGACGGGTCGCGCACCACGGCGCGCAGGAAGCCGACGTACCAGGCGGCGATCTTCCGCGCGGTGCTCCGGTCGAACAGCTCGGTGGCGTACTCCAGCGTGGCGCTGATGCCGTCCGGGCCGCCCGCCCCGGTCCGGGCCTCGCCCATGCTCAGGAACAGGTCGAACTTGGAGTTGTCGCTGTCCAGCGGGTACGGCTCGGCCTCGGCGCCGGCCATGGTCAGCGTCGGCGCGGCCACGTTCTGGAGCGCGAACATGACCTGGAACAGCGCGTTGCCGGACAGCGACCGCACCGGGTTGAGCGCCTCGACCAGGTACTCGAACGGCAGGTCCTGGTGGGCGTAGGCGGCCAGGGAGCGGTCCCGTACGCGGGCGAGGAGATCGCCGAACCGGGGGTCGCCGGAGGTGTCCGTGCGCAGCACCAGCGTGTTGACGAAGAAGCCGACCAGGTCGGTCAGTGCCTCGTCGGTGCGGCCCGCGATCGGGACGCCGACCGGGATGTCGTGACCGGCGCCGAGCCGGGACAGCAGCGCGGCGAATCCGGTCTGGAGCACCATGAACAGGGTGGTGTGGGTGTCCGCCGCCAGTTGGCACAGCGCGGCGTGCAGTTCCGCGTCCAGGGTGAAGGGCAGCAGGTCGCCGCGGTAGTCGGCGACGGCGGGGCGCGGCCGGTCGGTGGGCAGTTCCAGCTGGGCCGGGATGCCGTCGAGCGCGTCCTTCCAGTAAGCGAGCTGGCGTGCGACCATGCTGTCCGGCTCGTCGGCCCGGCCGAGGAGTTCCTGCTGCCAGATCGCGTAGTCGGCGTACTGGACGGGCAGCGCGCGCCATTCGGGGGCGGTGCCCGCGAGGCGGGCCTCGTAGGCGGTCCGCAGGTCGCGCATCAGCGGGGCGCGGGAGGCGCCGTCGCCGATGATGTGGTGCATCACGAGGACCAGGACGGGCGCGCCTGCGCCGGGCTGCTCGAACAGCCAGGCCCGTACGGGAGGTTCGCCGCCCAGCCCGAAGCGGTGCCCGGCGGCCTCCTGCACGGCCTGGTGCAGCCGCTCCGCCGTCACCTCCTCGGCCCGCAGGTCCAGTACGGCGTCGGCCGGGTCGAGCACCACCTGCCGGGGTTCGCCGTCCACGTCCGGGAAGACGGTGCGCAGCGACTCGTGCCGCCCGACCAGGTCGTTCAGGGCTTCGCGCAGTGCCTGCCGGTCCACGGTGCCGGTCAGCCGGAGCGCGAGCGGCCAGTTGTAGGCGGCGGACGGGCCCTCCAGCTGGTGCAGGAACCACAGGCGGCGCTGGGCGAAGGACAGCGGTACGGCCTGCGGGCGCGGCATGGGCACGAGTGCCGTACGCACCTGTCCCCCGGCCGCGTCCAGCCGGGCGGCCAGCCCGGCGACCGTCGGCGCCTCGAAGACCGCGCCGAGCGGCAGCTCGACGCCGAGGACCGCGCGGACCCGGCCGACCAGCCGGGTGGCGAGCAGGGAGTGGCCGCCCAGGTCGAAGAAGCTGTCGTCGACGGAGACCCGCTCGACACCGAGCACCTCGGCGTACAGCCCGCACAGCATCTCCTCGCGCGGAGTGCGCGGCGCACGCCCCGCGCTGAGGGCGCCGAAGTCGGGTGCGGGCAGGGCCCGGTGGTCGAGCTTGCCGTTGGGCGTCAGCGGTACGGCGTCGAGGGCCACCACCGCCGCCGGGACCATGTACTCCGGCAGCCGTTCGGCGGCGTGGGCGCGCAGCGCGGCGGTGTCCACGGCGGCCGGGCCGTCGGCGCGGTTCCCGGGCACCACGTAGCCGACGAGCCGGGTGTCGCCCTGGCCGCTGTCGCGGGCCACGACGACGGCCTGCCGCACGTCCGGGTGGTCCAGCAGGGCCGAGGCGACCTCGCCGGGCTCGACGCGGAAGCCGCGGATCTTGATCTGTTCGTCGGCCCGGCCCGCGTACTCCAGCTGGCCGTCCGGCCGCCAGCGCGCCAGGTCACCGGTGCGGTACATCCGTACGCCCGGCTCGAACGGGCAGGCCACGAAGCGTTCGGCGGTCAGTCCCGCGCGGCCGAGGTAGCCGCGGGCCAGCTGGGCGCCGGCCACGTACAGCTCGCCCGCGGTGCCGGTCGGCACCGGTTCGAGGCGCTCGTCGAGGACGTAGGCCCGCATGTTCCAGAAAGGGCGGCCGATGGGCACCGGCCCGGCGGGCAGCTTCTGCTTGGGGCCGATGCGGAACTCGGTGCAGTTGACGGTCGTCTCGGTCGGCCCGTAGGCGTTGACGACGGTCACCCGCCGGTGATCGGCGCGCCACTGCTGGAGGGCCGCGGCGGTCAGGGCCTCGCCGCCGAGGATCAGCATCTCCCCGGGCGACCAGCGCTTGGGCAGGTCACCGAGGAGCGGCAGGTGCGAGGGGGTGGCCTTCAGGAGCGCCACCGGCACCGCGTTGTCCTGCCCGGCCACCTCGTCCAGGCTGCCCAGGTAGACCCGGCCGCCGACGGTCAGGGTCGTGTAGAGGCCGGTGACGGTGAGGTCGAAGGCGATCGAGGTGGGCACCAGGGTGGCGCCGCGGGCCGCCGGATAGTGGTGGGCGGACCAGTTGAGGTAGTTGACGACGGCGCGGTGTTCGGTCACCACGCCCTTGGGGGTGCCGGTGGAGCCGGAGGTGTAGATGACGTACGCCGGGTGCTCCATCCCGATGTCGGTCTCGGGGTCGTCGTCCGGGTAGCCGGACAGGTCCCGGGACAGCGCCGCCTCGTCCAGGACGAGCAGCGGAGCCGCGTCGGCGAGGACGAACGCCCGCCGCTCCTCGGGGTATTCGGGATCGACCGGTACGTACGCGCCGCCCGCCTTCAGCACGGCCAGCAGCGCCACCACCAGGTCCACGGACCGCGGCAGCACCACCGCCACCAGCGTCTCCGGCACCACGCCCTGCTCGATGAGCCGGTGCGCCAGCCGGTTGGCCCGCGCGTTCAGCTCCCCGTACGTCACGGACTCGGCGCCGCACACCACCGCGACCGCGTCCGGGGCGCGCCGCACCTGGATCTCGAACTGCTCGGCGAGGGTGAACTCCGGCACCTCCACCGCCGTGTCGTTCCAGGCGGTGAGCAGCTGCCCGCGCTCCCGCTCGTCGAGCAGCCGGACCCGGCCGAGCGGCAGCGACGGGTCGGCCGTCATCTGCTCCAGCAGCCGCTTCCAGCGGGCCAGCAGCCCTTCGACCGTGGACCGGTCGAACAGGTCGGTGGCGTACTTCACCGAGCCCGCGATGCCGGCCGGCGCGCCGTCGTCGCCGTGCCGCTCCAGCACGTTGACCGACAGGTCCACCTTGGCCGTTTCGATGTCCACCGCCTCGCCGCTGACGTCCAGGCCGGGCAGGGCGAACCCGCCGGACGGGTCGTCCTGGAGGACCAGCATCACCTGGAAGAGCGGGTGGTGCGCGGTGGAGCGGCGGGGGTTGAGCAGCTCGACGAGGTGGTCGAACGGCACGTCCTGGTGCGCGTAGGCCGCCAGGCTGGTGTCGCGGACCCGGCCGAGCAGCTCCTCGAAGCCGGGGTCGCCGGAGGTGTCCGTACGCAGCACGAGCGTGTTGACGAAGAAGCCCACGAGGTCGTTTAGCGCGTCGTCCATACGCCCGGCGACCGGGGAGCCCACCGGGATGTCGGTGCCGGCGCCGAGCCGCGTCAGCAGCCCGGCCAGGGCCGCCTGGAGGGCCATGAAGACCGTGCCGCCCGAGGCGCGGGCCAGCTCCGCCAGCCGCGCGTGCACCGCGGCGTCCAGCTCGAAGGGCACCGAGGCGCCCGTGTACGAGGCCACGGCGGGGCGGGGCCGGTCGGCGGGCAGGGCGATCTGTTCGGGAAGCCCGGCCAGCGCCTCGCGCCAGTAGGCCACTTGCTGTCCGTACATGCTGTCCGGGTCGTCCTCGTCGCCGAGCAGTTCGCGCTGCCACAGCGTGTAGTCGACGTACTGCACCGGCAGGGCCTCCCAGTGGGGTGCCGCACCGCGCTTGCGCGCCTCGTACGCCGTCACCACGTCGCGGGCCAGCGGCCCCATGGACCAGCCGTCGCCGGTGATGTGGTGCAGGAGCAGCAGGAGGACGCAGTCGTCCGGGCCCAGCTCGAACAGGCGGGCGCGGAAGGGCAGCCCGGCGGTCAGGTCGAAGGCGTACCGGGCCGCCTCGTCGAGGGCGGCGGGCAACTCGGCCTCGGTGACCGTGCGGCGCTCCCAGCCGAAGTCGGCGTCGGCGGCGTCCAGGACCACCTGGTGGGGCTCGCCGTCGGTGACACGGAAGACCGTACGCAGCGCGTCGTGCCGCCCGACCGTGTCGTGCAGCGCGGCCCGCAGTGCCTCGTGGTCCACGGTGCCCTTCAGGCGCAGCGGCAGCGGCATGTTGTACGTCGCCGACGGGCCCTCCAGCTGGTGCAGGAACCACAGGCGGCGCTGCGCGAAGGACAGCGGGATCGCGTCGGGGCGCGGCATGGGGCCGAGCGAGGTGCGCGTCGGGCCGCCGAGGCCCAGCTGTTCGACCAGTCCGGCCACGGTCGGCGCTTCGAACAGCACCCGGAAGGGCAGTTCCACGTCGAGTTCGGCGCGTACCCGGCTGACGAGCCGGGTGGCGAGCAGCGAGTGGCCGCCCAGGTCGAAGAAGCTGTCGTCCAGGCCGACCCGCTCCACGTCCAGCACCTCGCGGAACAGACGGCACAGCGTCTCCTCCTGCGGGGTGCGCGCGGCGCGGCCGTCACCGTCCCCGGCGCCGGCCGCATAGTCCGGCACGGGCAGGGCCCTGCGGTCGAGCTTGTCGTTGGGCGTCAGCGGGAGCCGGTCCAGCAGCAGCACGGCGGCCGGTACCAGGTACTCCGGCAGGCGTTCCGCCAGGCGCGCGAGGAGTGCCGCCGGGTCGGCGGCAGCGGTCCCGCCCGCGGCGTCCGGCACGGCGTAGGCGACGAGCCGCTGGTCACCGGGCGTGTCCTCGCGCACGACGACGGCGGCCTGCCGGACGCCGTCGAAGCCGGTCAGCGCGGACTCGATCTCGCCGGGTTCGATACGGAAGCCGCGCAGCTTCACCTGCTCGTCGGCGCGGCCCGCGTACTCCAGCTGGCCGTCCTCGCGCCACCGCGCCAGGTCACCGGTCCGGTACATCCGCACACCCGGCTCGAAGGGCGACGCGACGAACCGCTCCGCCGTCAGCCCCGGACGGCCCGCGTACCCACGCGCCAGGCCCGCGCCCGACGCGTACAGCTCACCGACCACGCCCACCGGCACCGGACGCAGCCCGGCGTCCAGCACGTACGTACGGGTGTTGGCGACCGGGTGCCCGATCGGCGCGGCCGAGTCGTCCACGGCCCCGCTCATCGAGACGCAGACCGTGGACTCCGTCGGGCCGTACGCGTTCACGACCTCGCGGCCGCCCGCCGACCACCGGGCGATCAGCTCCGGCGGCGCGGCCTCGCCCGCCAGCACCACCGTCGCAAGGGCGCCCAGCCCGGTCTCGGCGCCCGCCGGGACCGCGCCCAGCACGGACGGCGGCAGCGTCAGGTGCGTCACCCGCTGCCGGGCCAGCACCTCCACCAGGGCCTCGCCGACCAGCCGCCCGCCCTCGGGCACCACCAGCGTGGCGCCCGAGCCGAACGCCATCACCAGCTCCCACCAGGCGGCGTCGAAGCTGGGCGAGGCGAACTGGAGCACCCGGCTGCCGGCCGTCACCCCGAGCCGCCCGGTCTGCGCGTGCGACAGGCTCGCCACGCCCCGGTGCGGGACGACGACCCCCTTGGGCCGCCCGGTCGAGCCGGAGGTGTAGATGACGTACGCGGGGTGTTCCGGTGCGACGCGCACGCCCGGGTCGGTGTCCGGGAAGCCGGACAGGTCCTGGCGCAGCGCCGCCTCGTCCAGGACGAGGACGGGCCCGGAGTCACCGAGGATGAACTCCCGTCGCTCCGACGGGTATTCAGGGTCGACGGGTACGTACGCGCCACCGGCCTTGAGTACGGCGAGGACGGCCACCACCATCTCCACCGAACGCGGCAGCACCACGCCCACCAGCTTCTCCGGGCCCACACCCTGGCCCCGCAGCCAGTGCGCCAGCCGGTTCGCCCGCGCGTCCAGCTCCCCGTACGACAGGGACTCGGCACCGCGGACGACCGCGACGGCATCCGCGTCGCGGCGCGCGTGGCCGCCGAACAGCCCGGCGAGCGTGGCGGCCGGCACCTCGACGGCCGTCCGGTTCCACTCGGACACGACCCGGCCGCGCTCCGCGCCGGACAGCAGCTCGACCTGGCCGATCCGCAGCGACGCGTCCGCCGTCACCTGCTCCAGCAGCCGCGCCCAGCGGGCCAGCAGGCCCTGGACCGTCGACCGGTCGAACAGCTCGGTGGAGTACTGGACGGCGGAGACGACGCCCTGCGGCGCGCCGTCCGCGCCGTGCCGCTCCACGATGTTCAGTTCGAGGTCGGCCTTGGAGACGTCCAGGTCGACGCCTTCGACGTCCACCTCGACGCCCGGCAGGGCGAAGCCGGCCTCCTGGGCGTTCTGGAGGCCCAGGATGACCTGGAAGAGGGGGTGGTGGGAGGTGGAGCGCTCGGGGTTGAGCAGTTCCACCAGGTGCTCGAACGGCACATCCTGGTGCGCATACGCCGCCAGGCTGGTGTCCCGGACGCGCCCGAGCAGCTCCTCGAAACTCGGATCACCCGAGGTGTCCGTACGCAGCACCAGCGTATTGACGAAGAAACCCACCAGGTCGTCGAGAGCGTCGTCCATCCGCCCAGCGATCGGCGAGCCCAGCGGAATGTCCGTCCCCGCCCCCAGACGCGTCAGCAACGCCGCCATACCGGCCTGGAGCACCATGAACACCGTCGTGCTCGACCGCCGCGCCAGCTCCACCAGCCGACCGTGCAAAGCGGCGTCCAGCTCGAAGAGGAGGGACGCGCCCTCGTAGGACGCGACAGCCGGACGCGGCCGGTCGGCCGGGAAGGTCACCTGTTCCGGCAGGCCTGCCAGCTGCTCACGCCAGTAGTCCACCTGCTTCGCGTAGACGCTGTCCGCGTCGGCCTCGTCACCGAGCAGCTCGCGCTGCCACAGGGAGTAGTCCGCGTACTGCACCGGCAGCGCGGTCCACTGCGGGGCCGCGCCCTGGACGCGGGCGGTGTAGGCGGTGACCACGTCGCGGGCCAGCGGGCCCATGGACCAGCCGTCGCCCGCGATGTGGTGCATCAGAAGCAGCAGGACACTCTCCCGCGCGCCGGTCCCGAAGAGCAGCGCGCGCACCGGGACGTCCGTGGCCAGCTCGAAGGCGTACCGGGCCGCCTCGTCGAGGGCGGCCGGCAGCCCGGCCTCGGTGACCGTACGCCGCTCCCAGCCGAAGTCGGCGTCGGCCGGGTCCAGCACGCGCTGGTACGGCTCACCGTCGCGCTCGGGGAAGACCGTACGCAGCGACTCGTGCCGCCCGATCACGTCCCGCAGGGCCGCGTGCAGCGCCTCGGTGTCGACCTCGCCCACGAGCCGCAGGGCCAGCGGGATGTTGTACGTGGCGGACGGCCCCTCCAGCTTGTGCAGGAACCACAGGCGGCGCTGCGCGAACGACAGCGGCACGGCATCCGGGCGGGGCATGGGCGCCAGCGCCGTACGGACCTGTCCGCCGGCCGCCTCCAGACGCGCGGCCAGTCCGGCCACCGTGGGCGCGCCGAACACGTCCTTGATCGGCAGTTCCGTGCCCAGGACGCTGCGGATGCGGCTGACGAGACGGGTGGCGAGCAGGGAGTGCCCGCCCAGGTCGAAGAAACTGTCGTCGATACCGACCCGGTCCACGCCCAGCACCTCGGCGAACAGGCCGCACAGGACCTCTTCCTGCGGGGTGCGCGGGGCACGGCCGTCCGATCCGGCCGCGTACTCGGGGGCGGGCAGCGCCTTGCGGTCCAGCTTCCCGTTCGGCGTCAGCGGCAGCCCGTCCAGGACCACGACCGCCGACGGAACCATGTACTCCGGCAGGTGCTCCGCCAGGCGCGCGAGAAGTTCGGCGGGGCGGGCCGACCCGTCGTGGCCGTCCTCGAACACGACGTACGCGACGAGCCGCTGATCGCCGGGGGTGTCCTCGCGGGCGACGACCGCCGCCTGCCGTACGCCGTCGGACAGGGCCAGCAGGGAGGCGATCTCGCCCGGCTCGATACGGAATCCGCGCACCTTCACCTGCTCGTCCGCGCGGCCCAGGTACTCCAGCTGACCGTCGGCACGCCAACGTGCCAGGTCGCCGGTCCGGTACATCCGTACGCCCGGCTCGAAGGGCGACGCGACGAACCGCTCCGCCGTCAGGCCGGGCCGGTTCGCGTACCCACGCGCCAGACCGGCACCCGACGCGTACAGCTCGCCCACCACGCCCACCGGCACCGGACGCAGCCCGGCGTCCAGCACGTACGTACGGGTGTTGGCGACCGGGCGGCCGATCGGCGCGACCGAGGCGTCCGCGGCGTCCGCAGGGCCGCTCATCGAGACGCAGACCGTGGACTCCGTCGGGCCGTACGCGTTGACGACCTCACGGCCGCCCGCCGACCAGCGCGCCACCAGCTCGGGCGGCACGGTCTCACCGGCCACCAGCACCGTCCGCAGCGCGGGCAGGCGCGACTCCGTGCCGGGCGGCAGCGCGCCCAGCACGGACGGCGGCAGCGTCACCTGCGTCACGCCGTGCTCGGCGAGCACGCCCGCGAGGGCCTCGCCGACCAGGCGGCCGCCCTCCGGGACCACGAGCGCGGCACCCGAGGAGAACGTCATCACCAGTTCCGCCCAGGCGGCGTCGAAGCTGGGCGACGCGAACTGGAGCACCCGGCTGTCCGGGCCGACCCCCATGGGGCGGCCCTGCGCGCGGGCCAGGCTCGCCACACCGGTGTGCGAGACCACGACGCCCTTGGGCGTGCCGGTGGAGCCGGAGGTGTAGATGACGTACGCGGGGTGTTCCAGGGCGACGCGCACGCCCGGGTCGGTGTCGGGGAAGCCGGACAGGTCCTGGCGCAGCGCGTCCTCGTCCAGGACGAGGACGGGCGCCGCGTCGGCGAGGATGAACTCGCGGCGCTCCCGCGGGTAGTCCGGGTCCACGGGTACGTACGCGCCACCGGCCTTGAGGATGCCGAGGACGGCCACCACCATCTCCACCGAACGCGGCAGCACCACACCCACCAGCTTCTCCGGGCCCACGCCCTGACCGATCAGCCGGTGCGCGAGCCGGTTCGCGCGTGCGTTCAGCTCCCCGTACGACAGGGTCAGGCCGCCCGCCAGCACGGCGGGGGCCTGCGGCGCCCGCCGTACCTCGTCCTCGAAGAGTCCGGCCAGCGTCTTCGCGGGTACGTCGGCGCCCGTGTCGTTCCAGTCGGCCAGCAGGCGGGTGCGCTCCTGCGAGGTCAGCAGCTCCGCCCGCCCGATGGGCCGCGACGGGTCGGCGACGGCCTGTTCCAGCAGGCGCAGCCAGCGCGCCGCGAAGCCCTCGACGGTGGCGCGGTCGTACAGCGCCGTCGCGTACTCGGCCAGCGCCTCGATGCCCGTCGGCGCACCGGACCTGTCGTACGCCTCGGCCACGTTGAAGACCAGGTCCGCCCTGGCCACATTGAGATCGACACCCTCCACCTCCACCTGGAGGCCGGGGAGCCGGAAGGCGGCTTCCTGACCGCTCTGGAGGCCCAGGATGACCTGGAAGAGGGGGTGGTGGGAGGTGGAGCGCTCGGGGTTGAGCAGTTCCACCAGGTGCTCGAACGGCACGTCCTGGTGCGCGTATGCCGCCAGGCTGGTGTCCCGGACGCGCCCGAGCAGTTCCTCGAAACTCGGATCACCCGAGGTGTCCGTACGCAGCACCAGCGTATTGACGAAGAAACCCACCAGGTCGTCGAGGGCGTCGTCCATCCGCCCTGCGATCGGCGAGCCCAGCGGAATGTCCGTCCCCGCCCCCAGACGCGTCATCAGCGCCGCCATACCGGCCTGGAGCACCATGAACACCGTCGTGTTCGACCGCCGCGCCAGCTCCACCAGCCGACCGTGCAAAGCGGCGTCGATGGTGAAGGCCAGATGGCCGCCCTCGTAGGACGTGACGGCCGGGCGGGGCCGGTCGGCGGGGAAGGTCACCTGGTCGGGAAGGCCCGCCAGCCGGCCCGTCCAGTAGTCCACCTGCTTCGCGTAGACACTGTCCGGATCGCCCTCGTCGCCGAGCAGTTCCCGCTGCCACAGCGTGTAGTCGGCGTACTGCACCGGCAGCTCCGCCCACTGCGGGGCATCGCCCTGGACGCGGGCGCCGTACGACGCCATGACGTCGCGCGCCAGGGGGCCCATGGACCAGCCGTCGCCCGCGATGTGGTGCAGCAGGAGCAGCAGGACGCCGGTGCCGCCGTCGATGTCGTGCAGCCAGGCCCGCAGCGGAACCTCGGAGGCCAGGTCGAAGCCGTACCGCGCCTCTTCCTCCAGAACCGCGGGCAGGTCCGCTTCGGTGACCGTGCGGCGCTCCCAGCCGAAGCCCGCGTCGGCGGCGTCCAGCACCAGCTGGTACGGCTCGCCGTCGTGGTCCTCGCGGAAGACGGTGCGCAGCGGCTCGTGCCGCGCCACCACGTCGCCCAGCGCCGCCCGCAGGACATCCGCGTTGACGCCGCCCGTCAGGCGCAGCACCAGCGGCATGTTGTACGTGGCGGACGGGCCCTCCAGCTTGTGCAGGAACCACAGGCGGCGCTGCGCGAAGGACAGCGGCACCCGCTCGGGGCGCGGCATCCGCACCAGCGCCGTACGGGCCTGCCCCTCGGCCGCCGCCAGCCGTCCGGCCAGCGCGGCCACCGTCGGCGCGCCGAACACGTCCTTGATGGGAATCTCGATGTCGAGGGCGCTGCGGATGCGGCTGACGAGACGGGTGGCGAGCAGGGAGTGCCCGCCCAGGTCGAAGAAACTGTCGTCGATACCGACCCGGTCCACGCCCAGCACCTCGGCGAACAGACCGCAGAGGGCGGCTTCCCGGTCGTTGCGGGGCTTGCGGCCGCTCGTGGTGACGGCGTACTCCGGCACGGGCAGAGCCTTGCGGTCCACCTTGCCGTTCGGCGTCAGCGGAAGCCGGTCCAGAACCATGACGGCGGAGGGGACCATGTACTCCGGAAGCCGCTCGGCGAGCCGCGCACGGGCCGCCTTCACGACCGCGCCGATGCCACGGGCGGCAACCGGGTTGTTGGTCCAGGGGCCGCCGGTGGCGGCGGGCACGTACACGCCCGACAGGGCGGCGCCCTCGGCATCCGCCGGAAGGATCACCGCGTCGAACAGCGCCACCGACCGCGCCGACCAGGTCGGCACCACGTGCAGACCGCACTCCCGGCCCTGCGCGGTCAGGTCCTGCGGATCGACGGGAGCGGCCCCGCCGAAGTCCTCGGCGTCCAGCCCGTCCAGCCTCCGTTCGGCCGCCACCTCGGCGACCAGCCGCGCACTGGGAATCCCGGTGATACGCAGCGGCGCGCCCTCGAAGCGGGTCAGCACCGCGGTCAGATCCAGCTCGGGTGTCCATGCCAGCTGACGTACTGAAGCCACGTCCACGACCCGCGCGGGCGCCTTGTGCAGCACGACCTCATAGCGGTGCCGGGTCAGCTCGTTGTGGTACGCGCCGGGCTTGAGCCGGATGTCCAGGGCGCCCACCCGCTCGTCGCGCGCCGCCAGTTCGGCAAAGAACTCCGGAGCCGTCACCAGTTCCTTCTCCAGCAGCACCGCCCGGTCGGCCACCGCCCGTGCGGACGCGCCGCGACCGGCGTGGACGGCCGCGTGCAGCGTGCGCAGCGACCCGGCGTGCCGGACGTCGCCGATGACCAGACGGCCACCGGGGGCGACGAGGGTGAGGAGCTGGTCGACGACCTGCGCCAGGTAGGCGCCGTCGGGGAAGTACTGGATCACCGAGTTGATCAGGACCGTGTCGAAGTGACCCGCCGGAAGGCCGTCCACATCGTCGGCCGCCTGAGCGCGCAGCCGGACGCGGCCGTCCAACCCCGCCTGCGCCACCTGCGCCGACAAGCGCTCGATCACCGCGGCCGACAGGTCCGTACCCCAGTACTCGTCCACGTCCGGCGCCAGGTGCGCCATCAGCAGACCGGCACCCAAACCGACCTCCAGCACCCGCGAGCCGCCGAACTCCCGCACCCGGTCCACGACCGCATCCCGCCACGCGCGCATCTCGCTCAGCGGAATCGGCTCACCCGTGTACGAGCTGTCCCAGCCGGAGAAATCCTCACCGAAACCCACGCCCCTGGTGCCGGTCTCGGCATAGACCCCGTCGTAGATCTCCCGCCACTCCTCGACCTGCGCATCCGCGTCGGCCTCCGTACCGGCTCGCAGCGCCGTGTCGGGATCTGCCACCACGTACGCGGCCAGCCGCTGGTCACCCGGGGTGTCCTCGCGGGCCACCACCACGGCCTGGCGTACGCCCTCGGAAGCGGTCAGCGCGGATTCGATCTCACCGGGCTCGACACGGAAACCACGGACCTTGACCTGCTCGTCCGCCCGCCCCAGATACTCCAACTGCCCATCGGCACGCCACCGCGCCAGATCCCCGGTGCGATACATCCGCACACCCGGCTCGAACGGCGACGCCACAAACCGCTCCGCCGTCAGCCCGGCCCGGTTCGCATACCCCCGCGCCAACCCCGCACCCGACACATACAGCTCACCAGCCACACCCACCGGCACCGGCCGCAACACCGCATCCAGCACATACGCACGCGTATTGCTGACGGGGTGGCCGATCGGCGCCACCGTGACGTCCGTGGTCCCGCTCATCGAGACACAGACCGTCGACTCCGTCGGCCCGTACGCGTTGACGACCTCCCGGCCCCCGACCGCCCAGCGAGCTATCAGCTCCGGCGGCACCGCCTCCCCCGCCAACGCGATCGCCCGCAACTCCGGCAACCCCGCCTCCGCACCCGACGGCAACGCCCCCAACACCGACGGCGGCAACGTCACATGCGACACACGCTGCTCAGCCAACACCGCCAGCAACGCCTCACCCACCAGGCGACCTTCCTCCGGCACCACCAGCGTGGCACCAGACGAAAACGCCATCACCAACTCCCACCACGCCGCATCGAAACTCGGCGACGCGAACTGCAACACCCGGCTGCCCGCCGACACCCCGAACCGCCCGACCTGCGCGTGCGCCAGGCTCGCCACACCCCGAAGGGAGACCACCACACCCTTGGGCAGGCCGGTGGAGCCGGACGTGTAGATCACGTACGCGGGATGGTCCAGCTCCACGCGCACACCCGGGTCGGTGTCCGGGAACCCGTCCGTCGCGTCCCGGCGCAGCGCCGCCGCGTCCAGCACCAGCACCGGCGCCGCGTCGCCGAGGATGAACTCCCGGCGTTCGCGGGGGTACTCCGGGTCCACCGGCACATACGCGCCACCGGCCTTGAGGATGCCGAGGACGGCGACCACCATCTCCACCGAGCGCGGCAGCATCACCCCCACCAGCTGCTCCGGACCCACACCCTGACCGATCAGCCAGTGCGCCAGCCGGTTCGCCCGCGCGTCCAGCTCCCCGTATGTCAGGGTCGCGTCACCGCATACGACCGCAAGGGCGTCGGCGTCCCGGCGGGCGTGGTGCGAGACGGAGGCGGCCAGGGTCGTGCCGGGCACCTCGGCGGCCGTCCGGTTCCAGCCGGACACCACCTGGTCGCGCTCGGCGCCGGACAGCAGTTCCAGCTCGCCGATCCGCAGCGACGGGTCGGCCGTCACCTGCTCCAGTACGCGTACCCAGCGGGCCAGCAGGCCTTCGACCGTGGCGCGGTCGAACAGCTCGGTGGCGTACTCGACGACGGTCTCGATGCCGGCCGGGCCGTGGGTCGCGTCGTGGCCCTCGGTCAGGGAGATGAGCATGTCGAAGCGCGAGGTGCCGGCGCTCACCACCTCGGCCTGGACCTGGAGGCCCGGCAGCTGGAAGTCCTCGCTCGGGGCGTTCTGGAGGACCAGGGCGACCTGGAAGAGGGGGTGGTGGGCGGTGGAGCGCCGCGGGTTGAGGCGTTCCACCAGGTGCTCGAACGGTACGTCCTGGTGCTCGTACGCGGCGAGGCTCGTGCGCCGTACGCGGCCGAGCAGTTCCTCGAAGGCGGGGTCGCCCGAGGTGTCCGTACGCAGGACGAAGGTGTTGACGAAGAAGCCGATGAGGTCGTCCAGGCCCTCGTCGGTGCGGCCGGCGACGCCGCTGCCCAGGGGGATGTCGTGGCCGCCGCCGAGGCGGGTGAGCAGCGCGGCCATCGCGGCCTGCAGCACCATGAAGACGGTCGTGTTCGACTGCCGGGCCAGCTCCACCAGCCGCCGGTGCAGCGCGGGGTCCAGGTCGAAGGTGAGGTGCTCGCCCGCGTAGGAGGCCACGGCGGGGCGCGGGCGGTCGGTGGGGAAGCTCACCAGGTCGGGCAGGCCGTCCAGCTGGTCCCGCCAGTAGGCGACCTGCTGGGTGAAGACGCTGTCCGGGTCGTTCTCGTCGCCGAGCAGTTCGCGCTGCCACAGGGTGTAGTCGACGTACTGCACCGGGAGTTCGGGCCAGTCGGGGTCGCGTCGCTCGGCGCGCGCGGTGTACGCCTCGACGACGTCGCGGGCCAGCGGGCCCATGGACCAGCCGTCGCCCGCGATGTGATGGAGCAACAGCAGCAGCACGTGGTCCTCGGGGCCGGTCTCGTACAGCCACACGCGGACCGGGACCTCGGTGCCCAGATCGAAGTGGTGCCGGGCCGCCCTTTCCAGCGCGGCCTGCAGCTCCGCCTCCCGGACCGCGCGGTGTTCCCACCCGAAGTCGGCTTCGGCGGCGTCCAGCACGACTTGGCGCGGCTCGCCGTCCACCTCGGGGAAGACGGTGCGCAGCGTCTCGTGCCGGGTCATCACGTCCCGCAGGGCCGTCCGCAGTGCCCTCGCGTCCACCTTGCCCTTCAGACGCAGCGTCAGCGGCATGTTGTACGTCGCCGACGGGCCCTCCAGCTTGTGCAGGAACCACAGCCGGCGCTGCGCAAAGGACAACGGGATCATGAGCTGTTTCCTTCTTCCTGCCCCGCACAGGGCAATGCGGCACTGGTCGGTCGTCTGCGGGATCGGGTGGGCGGCGTCGGGGGACGGCGGCGGTCGGCGGCGTGCCGGGCACACCGCCGCGCACGGCGGCCCGACGGCAGGGCGGTGACGTCCTGCGGGAATGGCAGCGCCGGAGAGTGCGGCGGTAAGGGGCTTACGGCGTTCGGCGGTGACGCCGGGCCCGCTCCACGGGAGGGGTCCGGTGATTTCGTCCGGCGGTCGGTCCGGACGGGCAAACGGCAAGGGAAACAAGGGAAAAGGAACGGAGAACGGAGAATCCGGCGGGCCGGTCTCCGAAGCCGTGTTCTCACACACCCGGGACCAAGGTCAAGGGTGAACAGATTTTCCCCTGGGCACCCTGTCGGTGACCCGTTCGGCGAACTGCCGGGGCGGGCCTGGTCGTTACCGTAAACGCAGGGAAATACCGAGGTTCACACGCGGCGGCGCGTCAGGTGTCGGTGGACCGGCGCCGCGGTGGAGCCGTACGGGAAATCAGGGTGATCGCAGTGGGTGCGGCCGGACGGAAACCGCGCGACACGATGTCGCGACCCCGTGGGCGTGGCTGGGCCACGGCCTCGGTCGTACGCCTTGTGGCATGGATACACAACCCCCGAAAGTGCACACCATCCGGACCCGCTCCGGGCCCTTCGATCAAGCCATCGCGAGTTAATCAGCAGTCCTGTGAAGGCGTCAAGAAGACGGCCACGCCGCCGCCGTGGCCGTCGGGCGCCACCGCGCGAACACGGATACACGCTGGTCAGGAAGGGTTCCCCGGGATGGGACAGGCACCGGGGCGCACCGCCGCCGCGGGCGTCCGGCCGGCCGGGGCGGCGGCCGGGACGGCCGAATCCCGCCCAACCGGAATGGCCACTTCGCTTTTCGGGCGCCGGCGCCCGCGCGGCGGAATCCGCCCGCGCGCGGCGGGCGCGACCTCCGCCGATACGCGCCGAGTTGCTACTGTGAAAATGCGGAGCGGCCGCATGGGCGACTCCGGCCACCGGGCCACGGGGGACCATGGCCGGCCGCCGGCGGACAACGCCGGGGCCACAGACCGAAAGCGGCGACCACGGCGATCTCGCCGGCGCGTGCCAAGGAGCCTAAGGAGCAGGTGAATCCATGCCCAGCCGCATCATGCTGAGTCCGGGTGACATAGCCACACTCGACCTGACCGACCCGCGCACCCACGCCGAGTACGACCTGTACGAGGTCTGGCGCCGGCTGCGCAAAACACAGCCGTTCTACTGGCACCCCTCCGTCGGCGGTGCCCCGGGCTTCTGGGTCGTTTCCCGGCACGCGGATGTCTCCGAAATCTACCGGGACAACAAACGGTTCACGTCGGAGAAGGGAAATGTCCTCACCACGCTGCTGATGGGCGGGGATTCCGCCGCGGGCATGATGGCCGCGGTGACGGACGGGCCCCGGCACTCCGACATCCGCAAGATCCTGCTCAAGGCCTTCTCGCCGCGCGCGCTGGAAGGCGTGGTGGAGAACATCCGGCAGTCCACCCGCGCGCTGCTCGTCGAGGCCGTCGCCCGCGAGGAGTGCGACTTCGCCCGGGACGTGGCGGCGGACATCCCGCTCACCGCGATCTGCGACCTGATGGGCGTGCCCGAGGCGGACCGCGCGAAGGTGCTGGAGCTGACCGCGACCGCCCTCGGCAACGACGGCGCCGCCCAGTCGCCCGCCGCCGCGTGGCAGGCGCGCAACGACATCCTCGCGTACTTCGGCACGCTGGCCGAGGAGCGCCGGAAGAACCCGGGCACCGACGCGGTCAGCGTGCTGGCCACCGGCCTGATCGAGGGCCGGCCGCTGACCATGGACGAGATCGTGGTCAACTGCTACAGCCTGATCATCGGCGGTGACGAGACCAGCCGGATGTCGATGACCGGCGGGGTGCTCGCCCTGGTCGAACACCCGGAGCAGTGGCGGGCGCTGAAGAGCGGCGAGGCGGACATCCCCGCCGCCGTCGACGAGATCCTGCGGTGGACGACGCCCGCGCTGCACTTCGGCCGTACGGCGCTGGAGGACGTCCCGGTCGGCGGGCAGGGCCAGGTGATCAAGGCCGGGGACATCGTCACGCTGTGGAACGACTCGGCGAACATGGACGAGGACGTCTTCGAGGCCCCGGAGCGGTTCCTGCTCGGCCGCACCCCCAACAAGCACCTGTCCTTCGGCTACGGCCCGCACTTCTGCCTCGGCGCCTACCTGGGCCGGGCGGAGATCGCCGCCATGCTGACCGGGCTGCGCGAGGTCGTCGCCTCGGTGGAACTGCGCGGGGACACCCGCCGCAACTACTCCAACCTGCTCAGCGGCGTCACCAGCCTGCCGGTCGCGCTGCGCCCGGAGTAGCGGCGGTGCCGGGTCCGGCCGCGCCCGGCGTACGGCGGCGTGCGTCGCCGTACGCCGGTGTGCGTCAGTGGCGAGTCCGGCGGATCTCCTCGCGGCGCAGCGTCATCCCGCGCAGCGCCGCGTCCCACGCGTACACCGAACGGTTCTCGTAGCCGGGCAGTTCGGCGGGCTCGCGCACGATCAGTTCACGGCCCGCCACCTCGACGGACAGCGGGCGCACGTGCGTGGACAGGATGCGGACGAGAACGCCGTGGTCGAGGGTGTACACGCGCAGCCCCAGCGACCCGTCGTCCCCGGAGCCACCGGTGGTCCCGCCGCCGGAACCGCCGTCCCCGGGGGTGTCCTCGAAGCCGATGACCAGGTCGTCCCTGCCGTTGCCGGTCAGGTCGTGGAAGCAGGGCTCGCGCAGCGGGCAGCCCGGCGCGCCGATCCCGGTGCACGCCGCGATCCGGCGGGCGGTGGCCGCGTACATCCCGTCGCCTCCCGTGACCACACCCGGGTGCGCGGCGACCTCGGCCTGCACGACGGCGAGCGGGGAGAGCGCGCGGATGTCGCCGCCGGGCGCCCGGGGGATGCCGGGCACCCGGTCCGGGGCCGCCGGCTCCGGCCTGCCCGCGGGGTGTTCGGGCTTCGGCCGGTCCGGCCACAGCCGGACCGGGGCGGAGGCGGTGGCCGCCGGGCGCGCGACCAGGGCCTGGCCCGAGGCGCCGCAGCCGCAGAGCAGCAGCGCGAGGCCGGCCGCGGGCGCGGCGGCGGGCAGCAGGTGCCGCGGGCGGTACCGGCGCGGGGGTGCGGACGGGCGTGCTTCGCGGGTCACTTCACCAGGTCCGCGTAGAAGACGATGTTGTCCGAGCGGTGGCCGCCCACGATCGGGCCGCCGCAGGTGAGCAGGCGCAGCTCGGGGCGGTCGGTGTCGCCGTACACCTTGTCCGTCGGGAAGTCCTTCTTGTCGACCTGCTGGACCTCGCGGACTCTGAAGGTGGCGGTGGAGCCGTCGGCGCGGCCGACCTCGATGACGTCGCCGGTCTTCATCTTGCGGACGTTCTTCATCAGCGCGGGGCCCTTGGCCGTGTCGTAGTGGGCGACGAGGACGGCCGGGCCCTTCTCGCCGGGGGTGACCCCCTTGGTGAACCAGCCCGCCTTGTCCGCCTTGTCCACCGGCGGCACGTCCAGTTCGCCGTCGCCGGTGAGCCCGAGCGGGAGGACCGGGCGGCTGTCGACCCCGGCCGACGGGATCTGTACGCGGACGGGCTCGGACCGTTTCATCGGCGCGGCGGCCTGTCCGGCCGGGCGGGCGGCGTCGTCCATCCGCACGTCCGGGCCGGGGCCGCCGCCGCAGGCGGTCAGGACACCGCTGACGGCGAGCGCGAGGACACTCAGCGCGGCGGTGCGTCCGATGCGGCCGTGGCGGGGCGTGGTGGGCGGGGTCACGGTGGCTCCTGATGCGTACGGGAGGGAGAAGCGGTGGGGAGTCGACGGAGGCGGCGTCGGGGCGGCGGCGGGGCGGGCCGCTGCGGTGAGGGAGCGGCGGCCCGCCCCGGGCCGATCCGGCGGCTCAGGCGTCCTCGCCGGCCTTGCGGCGGTGCAGCAGCGCGAAGCCGAGGCCCGCGGCGGCAGCGGCGGCACCGCCGCCGGCCAGCAGTACGGCCGGGGTGTCCGGCGTCTCGCCGACGCCCTCGGCACCGGCCTTGACGCCGCCCTTCGGAGTGACCCGGGTCTGCCGGCCGTCGCCGTGCTGCGACTGCCGCCGGTCCTTCGTGGCGTCCTTCTGCTGCTCCTTGTGCCTGTCGTCCTTCTTCTTGTCGCCGCCCTCGGCCCACGAGGTCATGGAACCGTCGGGCCGCAGGACGAAGTGCGCGCCATTGTGCTGGCCGTAGGCGGGCTTGCCGCCCTTGGACTCCAGCGTGTCCATCTTGGTGAGCTTGCCGGTGGCCGGCTCCTTGGCGTACATGTCGGCCTGGAAATGGTCCGGGCCCAGCCGGTAAATCTTGGCGGTGAATCCGCCGGACAGGCTCTGCGTACGGATCAGCTTGCGCTCGCTCTTCTGCTGATCATTGTGCTGGTCCTTCTGCTGGTCCTTCTTCTGCTCCTCGCCCTTGTTCCCCGGCGTCCCGGAGTTCTCCGAGGGCTTCGCCGACGGTGCGCCGGCCGGCTGCGGGCTGTCGGCGAAGGCGGCAGCGGCGGGCAGCAGCAGCACGGAACCGGCGACGGCCGCTGCGGCGGTGGTACGGACAAGGGTGCGGCGACGGGTGCTGGCCATCAGGATTTCCTTTGCGGTTTTCCGGAGTGGGGGTCGCGGTCCGCTCGGTGCGTCGGCGACACCGATGAAGCTATTCACCCCGCATCACGGGAAATCTCCGGACACGTAACAGACCGCCCAAGATGAGGACACGGCCACGCAACTCCCGGCCTTTCCGGGACCTTGGTCCCGGCGGAATTATGCGCCGCTCGGCCGTAAGGACGAAACGGAACGACCGGGCGCTCGGCCTTTCGGCCGGGCACCCGGTCGTCGAGAAAGCGACCGCTTTCCGGATTCCGCGCGGCGGACCGCCGAATTTCACCCCGCCCGCGCCGGGGAAGGGGAAATCCGGCTCAGCCGTCCAGGCGGACCGGCAGCGACTCGATACCGTAGACGATCGACAGCTTGCGGAACGCCAGGTCCGCCGGCTCCACCGCGAGCCGCATGTTCGGAAAGCGCCGTACCAGCGCGGGGTAGGCGGCGCGCAGCTCCATCTTGGCCAGCTCGGCCCCGACGCAGCGGTGTATGCCGTAGCCGAAGGCGAGGTGCGAGGGGACGTTGCGGGACGGGTCGAAGCGCTCCATGTCGGGCCCCAGCTTGCCGTCCCGGTCGGCGCCGCTGAGCGAGCACAGCACCACGTCGCCCTTGGTGATCGGCACCCCCGCGATCTCCAGGTCCTCCCGCGCGAAGCGGGGGAAGGCCACCTGGACGACGGTGAGGTAGCGCAGCAGCTCCTCCACGTAGCGGTCGGCCGCCTCGTCGCCGTCCTTGAGGGCCGCGAAGTGCGAGGAGTCCTGGAGGAGGACCAGGGCGCCCAGCGCCAGCATGCTCGCGGTCGTCTCGAAGCCGCCGGTCAGCACGCCGTCCGCGAGGCCCGCCAGCTCCTCGTCGCTGACCGAGTCGCCGTGCTCCTTCACGATCATGCCGAGCAGACCGTCACCCGGGTTCTCGCGCTGCTTCTTGACCACCTCGCGGAAATAGGAGAGCGATTCCGATATGGCGCCGAAGGACGCGTTGGCGCCGCTGAAAAGGTCGAAACGCGCGGCGCTCAGCCGCTCGAAGTCCGCGCGGTCCTCGTACGGCACGCCGAGGAGTTCGCAAATGACCAGCGACGGAATCGGCAGCGCGAAGTGTTCCACGATGTCGACCGGCTCACCGGAGCGGCCGGCCTTCTCCATGGCGTCCAGCCGCTCCTCCACGATCTCGTGGATACGGGGCGTGAGCCGGCCGAGGCGGCGCATGGTGAATTCGGGCGTCAGCAGGCGGCGCAGCCGGGTGTGCACCGGCGGGTCGGCGAATCCGAGGCCGCCGGGGTTCTGGTCGGTACTGGCACCGGCCTGGCCGATGAGGTTGGTGAAGTCGGAGCTGAAGGCGTTGCCCTTGCCCAGGACGGCCTTGACCTCGTCGTAACCGGTGACCAGCCACACATTGGCGGCGATCGGCACCGGCAGCTTGCTGATGGGCTCCTTCTCACGCACCGTAGCCAGCTCGCCTACCGGGTCCAGCCCGTCCCGCCGCAGCGGCATCAACACAGACTCGGGCAAGAAAGACATCCGAGACAGGTCGAAGCCCTTCTTCCGCGTCCTTGCCATATACAGGCGGCCGGCCCAGGCGATGATCCGGGAACGGAGAGTCGTCATGACGCTAATACTGCCTTTCGTCGAGGGGGACGGTCACCCGCCCTCGGCGGTCCCCGGTAAGGGCTGCCGAACGCCGGGACATCCGCTCGGCGTTCGCGGATGTGACGTGCGCCATGGACCGGTCGGCCGCATCCAGCGTGACGAGCTCAGCCTTGTACATATGTGTGCGCGTGGTCTGAGGGCGAGTTTACAAACTGCCATTGCACGCAATCACGGAACAACCCCTGTCCTCCCCTTAGGGGCTCTCCCTGAGACGACCTCGAAGCCCCGGGGCCCGCGCGAACTGGCCCCGCCCACGGGCCAGTAGGCCGCCGCCGCTTCGCGAGGCGGCCGGGCTGTGCGGGTACCGGTCGTCATGGGCGAAAGCCAACCGTACGCGGGGGTATGCGGCCCGCCGTTTCCGTCATGGGCGAACGAGGCAACCCGTACGCCGTTTCCGACGTCCACCCCCGGCGCGCCACCCGGCCCCGCCCGCCCGGGACACCACCGGACCCTCGCCGGCCCCCGGCACGCCCCCGCCCCGCGCGCGAACCATGCCCACCCGACCCCGCAATCATGCCCACCCGGCCCCCGGGGCCGGAGCGACGCCACCCCGTCCGCCGGCCCATCGTGCCCGTACGCCCCTTTCGCGCCCCTCCCCCGCGCCCCCTGCCCCTCTCCTCTGCCGACCACCCCGCCCGACCGTCAACCGCCACCTCGCACCACGCGCCCCGCCCGTCCCGACATAAAGGACATATATCCCCACGCTTGCTACGTTGCCTGGCATGACCGCATCCACGGCGGACGCTCCCCCACCGGGCCTGAGAACACCCGGACGCCGGGGCACCGAACTCGCCCTCCTCGTCGGCGCCGTCCTCATCAGCGTCTGCGGGTACATCGACGTCGGGCTCGCCCGGCAGAACGCCGTCCCGGGCGACGCGGCGAGCTACGGAGCGGGCCTGGGCGCCCTGGCCCTCCTCGGTCACTTCGCCGTGCGCATGCGGGCGCCCTGCGCCGACCCCCTGCTGCTCCCGATCGCCATCCTCCTGAACGGGCTCGGACTGGTACTGATCTTCCGGCTCGACCTGGAGACGCCCGGGAACCGGGCGGCGCCCACGCAGCTGGTCTGGTCCGCCCTCGGCGTCGGCCTGTTCGCCGCCGTCGTCCTGCTGCTGCGCGACCACCGCACCCTCCAGCGCTACGCCTACCTGTCGGTCGCCGCCGGCCTCGCCGTGATGATCCTGCCGATCCTCTTCCCCGCCGTGAACGGGGCCAGGATCTGGATCAGAGTGGCGGGCTTCTCCTTCCAGCCCGGAGAGTTCGCGAAGATCCTCCTCACCGTCTTCTTCGCCGCCTATCTGGCGGCCAACCGCGACGCCCTCGCCCATACAGGGAAACGGATGTGGAAGTTCCAGTTCCCCACCGCCCGGGTGATCGGCCCGGTCGCCGCCGTCTGGCTGGTCAGCGTCGGCGTCCTGGTCCTCGAACGCGATCTGGGCACCTCGCTGCTCTTCTTCGGCGTCTTCGTCGTCCTGCTGTACGTGGCCACCGGCCGCACCGGCTGGATCGCGGTGGGCCTGCTGCTCGCCGCCGTCGGCGCGGTCGTCGTCGGCTCCCTCGAACCGCATGTGCACAGCCGGGTCGCGGACTGGCTGCACCCGTTCGCGAGCAGCGCGGCGGGCCGCGGCGCCAGCCAGCTCGCCCAGTCGCTGTTCGCCTTCGCCGCCGGCGGCCTGCTCGGCACCGGTCTGGGCGAGGGGCACTCCGTCCTCATCGGCTTCGCCATGAAGTCGGACTTCATCCTGGCCACCTACGGCGAGGAACTGGGCCTGGTCGGCCTGACCGCGCTCTTCCTCCTGTACGCGCTCCTGGTCGCCCGCGGCTACCGGGCGGGCCTGGCACTGCGCGACCCGTTCGGGCGGCTGCTGGCCGTGGGGCTCGCGTCGCTGCTCGCCGTGCAGGTCTTCGTCATCGCGGGCGGGGTGATGGGCCTGATCCCGCTGACCGGGATGGTGATGCCGTTCCTCGCCCAGGGCGGCTCGTCCGTCGTCACCAACTGGATCATCATCGCGCTGCTCATCCGGCTCAGCGACAGCGCCCGCAGGCCGCCCCCGGCCCCCGCCGAGACCGGCCTGATCGCGGTGGCGGGCCCCGGCACCGACCACGCCGACCAGGGCAGGGACCAGTGAACCGCTACATCCTCCGGGCCAGCGCCTTCGCCCTCGTCCTGCTCGTCGCGCTGCTCCTGAACGCCGCCCGCGTCCAGGTCTTCGAGGCCGACGACTACACCGGCAACCCCGCCAACCGGCGCCCCGTCATGGCCCGTTACAGCCAGCCCCGCGGCGACATCCTCGTCGGCGGCCGGCCCGTCACCGGCTCCCGCGACAGCGGCGAGCGGCTGCGGTACGAGCGGACGTACACCCAGGGGCCGCTGTACGCGCCCGTCACCGGCTACGCCTCCCAGACGTACGGCACCACCTTGCTGGAGAACGCCGGGGACGACGTGCTGTCCGGCACCGACCCCCGGCTCGCCCCGCTCCCGCTGTGGACCGACATCACCCGCGAGCAGCAGCCGGGCGGCGACGTGGTCACCACGATCGACGCGGCGGCGCAGCAGGCCGCGTTCGAGGGGCTGGGCGGCAAGAAGGGCGCGGTGGCCGCCGTCGAGCCGCGGACCGGAAAGATCCTCGCGCTGGCCAGCACACCGTCGTACGACCCGAACGAGCTGGCCGGCACCGGGCCGTCGGTCACCGGGGCCTGGAGCCGGCTCACCGGCGGCGGCGATCAGCCGATGGTCAACCGCGCCCTGCGGCAAACGTACCCGCCGGGCTCCACCTTCAAGGTCGTCACGGCCGCGGCCGCGCTGGACCACCGCAAGGTCACCGGCCTCGACGCGGCCACCGACACCCCCGACCCGTACCCCCTTCCGGGGACGTCCACCCAGCTCACCAACGAGGCGGACGGCTGCGAGAACGCGTCCCTGCGGCACGCCTTCGAGGGCTCCTGCAACACCGTCTTCGCGCACCTGGGCGTGGACGTCGGCCTGCGCGACCTGGCCGCGACCGCGGAGAACTTCGGCTTCAACGACGAGGACCTGAAGATCCCCTCACGCGCGGCCCGCAGCAACTTCGACACCGACATGGACCAGGCGCAGGTCGCGCTGTCGGCCATCGGCCAGTACAACACCTCGGCCACCCCGCTCCAGATGGCGATGGTCGCCGCCGCGGTGGCCGACGACGGCGAGGTACGTTCCCCCTATCTGGTGGACCGGATGACCGACGCGCACGGCGGAACCGTCTCCGCCACCCGCCAGAAGACCCTGCACCGGGCGATGAGCCGCGGCACCGCGCGGCACCTCCGGGAGCTGATGACCGGCGTGGTCACCCGGGGCACCGGCACCGGCGCCGCGATCGACGGCGCCACCGTCGGCGGCAAGACCGGCACCGCGCAGCACGGGGTGGACAACAAGGGCACGCCGTACGCCTGGTTCATCTCCTGGGCGCAGCAGGACGGGGCGGACGACCCGGCGGTGGCCGTGGCGGTGGTCGTCGAGGACGCGGCCGCCAACCGCGCGGACATCAGCGGCGGCGGCAGCGCCGCGCCCATCGCCCGCGCGGTGATGCGGGCCGCGCTACGGTGACGTACGGCGGACAGGGGCCGTGGACGGGCGGGGGACGCATGAGACAGCGGGGGCACGGGCGCCGGGCCGGTGAGCGGGCACTGCTGACCCTCGACGAGGTCGAGGCGCTGGCGCGCCGGGCCCACGAGGGGCAGACGGACAAGGCCGGCCGGCCCTACGCGGAGCACCTGGCCGCGGTCGCCGAGGGCGTACGGGCGCGCGGCGGCAGCGACGAGCAGATCGCCGCCGCCTGGCTGCACGACGCCGTCGAGGACGACGCGCTCACGCCCGCGTGGCTGGCGGACGCCGCGCTCACCGCGCGCACCAAGGCGATGGTCCGCGCGGTGACCAGGATTCCGGGCGAGCCGGTCGAGGCGTATGCGGCCCGCATCCTGGCGACGCCCGGCGCGCTGCTGATCAAGGAAGCGGATCTGGCGCACAACGCGGACCCGGCGCGGCTCGCGGTGCTGGACGCGGCGACGCGGGAGCGGCTGACCGTGAAGTACTCGCGGGTGCGGGGCCTGCTCGGGCTGGCATAGCGCCACCGGCGGGCCCCTTTCCGGTCCACACCGCGGACACCCGCCACACAAAGCTGCCCCATACAGCTAACCTGCCCGCCATGACGACCTCGGAGCCCTCGGACCCCACCGCCCCCTCGGCCCCTGGAAACCGTGTGATCGCGGCCCTCCACGACGCGAGCGTCCGCCGCTTCACCACCGGGCAGGTCATCCTCGACGGCATCGACTGGACCGTACGCACCGGTGAGCACTGGGCGCTGCTCGGCGCCAACGGCGCGGGCAAGACCACCGTGCTGCGGCTGATCGGCGCGCTGATGTTCCCCACGACCGGCACGGTCGAGGTGCTCGGCCACCGCCTCGGCACCGTGGACGTACGCGAACTGCGTGCCGCGATCGGCCTAGTCTCCAGTGCGCAGAAGGTGCCCCAGGACGCGACCGGCCACACGGTGGTGCTGACCGGTGCGACCGGCACCGTGCAGCCGCTGTGGGGGAAGTACGACGACGCCACCCGTGAGCGCGCGCACGAACTGCTCGCCGAGCTGGACTGCAAGGACCTGGCGGACCGGCCGATCGGTGTGTGCTCCGGCGGTCAGCGGGCCCGCCTCCTGATCGCCCGCGCGCTGATGGCCGACCCGTCGCTGCTCCTCCTGGACGAGCCGTTCAACGCGCTCGACCTGCCGTCCAGGGAGGACCTGATCGACACCATGCACCGCCTGGCCGAAGGCCGCCCCGGCCTGGCGACCATCACGGTCACCCACCACCTGGAAGAGCTGTCCCCCGCCATCGGCCACGCGCTGCTCCTGCGCGAGGGCCGTGTGCAGGCGCTGGGCCCGGTGGCGGACGTCCTCACCGGCGACCGCATGACGGCCTGCTTCGGCCGTCCCATCGAGGTGACGCGCCACGACGGCCGATGGCTCGCGCGCTCGGGGCGCCGCTGACGGCCGGCCGCGTGCGGGCCGGGGCACGGTGTCAGTCCGTGTCCCCGGCCCCCCGCGCGATCGTCTCGGCCACCTCAGCCGTCCGTTCGCGCTCCTCCTTCGCGAAGCGTTCCGCGTCGAGCTGTTCGGCCAGTTCCTCGTCCTGGGCCATCAGCCGGTCCAGGTTGGAGTCGCCGAGGTCGAAGACGCCCATGTCCACGTACGCGCGCTGGAGGCGTTCGCCCCACAGGCCGATGTCCTTCACGCACGGCACGATGCGGCTGAAGAGCAGTTTGCGGAAGAGGTGGAGGAACTCCGACTGCTCGGTGATCTCGGCGGCCTCCTGGTGGGGGACGCCGAAGTTCTCCAGGACCTCAAGACCGCGCAGGCGGTCGCGCATCAGGTAGCAGCCCTCGATGACGAAGTCCTCGCGTTCGCGCAGTTCGGCGTCGGTGAGCTGCTGGTAGTAGTCGCGCAGCGCCAGCCGCCCGAAGGCGACGTGCCGGGCCTCGTCCTGCATGACGTAGGCGAGGATCTGCTTGGGCAGCGGCATGGTGGTGGTGTCGCGGATCATGCCGAAGGCGGCCAGCGCCAGGCCTTCGATGAGTACCTGCATTCCCAGGTAGGGCATGTCCCAGCGGGAGTCCCTGAGGGTGTCCTCCAGGAGTGCCCGGAGGTTGTCGTTGACCGGGTAGAGCATCCCGATCTTGTCCTTGAGGAAGCGGCTGTAGATCTCGGCGTGCCGGGCCTCGTCCATGGTCTGGGTCGCGGAGTAGAACTTCGCGTCGAGGTCGGGGACGGTCTCCACGATCCGCGCCGCGCACACCATCGCGCCCTGTTCGCCGTGCAGGAACTGGCTGAACTGCCAGGACGCGTAGTGCTGCCGCAGTTCGCCGCGCTCCTTGTCCGACATCCGGTCCCAGTGCGGTGTGCCGTACAGGGAGACCGACTCGTCCGGGGTGCCGAGCGGGTTGTACGGGTCCACCTCCTGCGCCCAGTCGATGCGCAGATCGGCGTCCCACTGCTTGTCCTTGCCCTTTCGGTAGAGGGCGAGGAGCCGCTCCCGTCCGTCGTCGTACTCCCAGCTGAAACGGGCCGGACTGCCCGCCGGCACGGTCCACAGATAGCCGCCCGGGTCCTGTGCGTACAGCTCGCGGCTCGACACGTGTGCCTCCTCGCTCCCGCCCGACCCCCGTACCGGAGCCGGTCGTTGGCAGGCTCACACGGGACTTACCGGCGGGTCAATAAGTCGTGCGCAGGGGATTGACTGGCTTGCTGACACGCAGTCTCATAAGACGTGACCGCGGGTAACCCACGAGCGAGGTAACCACAGCCATGACGACCGTGACGACAGCGACCACCGTGACGGAGCCGGAAGTCCTCCGGGACGCCCTCGGGCTGCTCAAGGACCGCGAGCAGGTGGCGGAACGACTGCTCGACTCCTCCGCCAAGCACTCCTTCGACCCGGACACCGAACTCGACTGGGACGCGCCCCTGGAAGAGGGCAAGTGGTTCTGGCCGCCGGAGCTGGTGTCCCTCTACGACACCCCGATGTGGAAGAAGATGTCCGAGGAGCAACGGATGGAGCTGTCCCGCCACGAGGCCGCGTCGCTGGCCTCGCTGGGCATCTGGTTCGAGATCATCCTGATGCAGCTGCTGGTGCGGCACATCTACGACAAGTCCGTCACCAGCGCGCACGTCCGCTACGCACTCACCGAGATAGCCGACGAGTGCCGGCACTCCAAGATGTTCGCACGCATGATCCAGAAGGGCGGGGCGCCCACGTATCCCGTCTCGCGCCTCAACCACAACCTGGCGCGCGTCCTCAAGACGGTCTCCACGACACCCGGTTCGTTCGCCTGCACGCTGCTCGGCGAGGAGATCCTGGACTGGATGCAGCGACTGACCTTCCCGGACGAGCGGGTCCAGGCGATCGTGCGCGGCGTGACCCGCATCCACGTCGTCGAGGAGGCCCGGCACGTCCGCTACGCCCGCGAGGAGCTGCGCCGCCAGATGGTCACGGCGCCGCGCTGGGAGCAGGAGCTGACCCGGGTCAGCAGCGGGGAGGCGGCCCGCGTCTTCTCCGTCGCCTTCGTCAACCCGCAGGTCTACACCAACGTCGGGCTGGACCGGCGGGAGGCGGTCGCCCAGGTCAAGGCCAGCGGCCACCGCCGCGAGGTGATGCAGTCCGGCGCGGGCCGGCTGACGGAGTTCCTGGACGACATCGGCGTCCTGCGCGGTGTGGGCCGCAAGCTCTGGAAGAGCTCGGGCCTGCTGGCGTAACGGCGAACGCGGGTGCGATACGGGCCCGGGGCCACCGGCGCGGCGCCGGACCGCCCCGGGCCCCGGACGCACCGGCGCTGCGCGGCCCCGTGCGCGCGAACGCGCCCCGCGCTCCCGAACCCGCCCCGGCGCCCACGGGGCAGGCCGGTTACGCTGCTGGGATGAACGGCAGCGGCACCGCCCCAGCAGTACCCCGACCCGCCTACCGCAGGCTCAGTGTCGAGCAGCGCCGCTCCCAACTCCTGTCCGCCGCCCTGGGCCTGTTCGCCCAGCGCGCCCCCGAGGACGTCTCGCTGGACGACGTAGCGAACGCGGCCCAGGTGTCCCGGCCCCTGGTCTACCGCTACTTCCCCGGCGGCAAGCAGCAGTTGTACGAGGCCGCCCTGCGCAGCGCGGCCGACATACTGGAGGGCTGCTTCGACGAGCCGGAGGACGGCCCGCTGACGCAGCGCCTCGGCCGGGCCCTCGACCGCTATCTGGCGTTCGTCGACGAGCACGACGCGGGGTTCAGCGCCCTGCTCCAGGGCGGCAGCGTCGTCGAGACGACCCGTACGTCCGCGATAGTCGACGAGGTGCGCCGCACCGCCGCCGAGCAGATCCTGCACCACCTCGGCGCCGCGAACCCCTCCCCCCGGCTGCGGATGGCGGTCCGTACGTGGATCACGGCCGTCGAGGCCGCGTCGCTGATCTGGCTGGACGAGGACAAGCGGCCGCCGCTGGACGAACTGCGCGACTGGCTGGTCGACCACTTCGTCGCGCTGCTGACCGCGACGGCGGCGTCCGACGAGCAGGCCGCGCAGGCGGCGCGGGCGGCGCTGGCCATGGAGACCGCGCAGGGGCCGGTCGGCGAGCTGGCCCGGCGCATCCTGCCGATCGTGGCCGACGCGGCCCATCTCCTGTGACCGCGCACCCTCCGCACAGCGCACCGCCGCACGTGTCCTGACCTGCACTTTCACCGGCCCGTCAATCGATGTGAGACTGGTGGGGTGAGAAGCGAGAACACCCCGTTCATCGGCGGCCCGCTGGATGGGCGGATTCTGCCGGTCCTCGTCGGCGCGACCGGCCAGCCGCCGAGGACGTACGAGATCCCGGTGCCGAACGACGACGGCAGCCCGCCGACGGTGTACCTGTACCGGCGGGCGCCGGGCCGGGTGGGGCGGCTGGGGCTGCCCCGGGGGTGGAAGTACGAGTACGACCCGGCGGGCAGGCCGGCCGGCGGGCCGAAGTGGCCCTGGACGAAGCGGCGTTGACCGGCCGGGCCGCCCGGCCCGGCACCCGCCGAACACCCGTCCGGCACCCGGCGGCCGCCCGGCGGCAACTCCCCGGCCCCGCAACCGGTCTTGGTCCGGACCATTGACAGTACTGGTCTAGTCCTGTTTGCTGCCTGCCCAGGGGGGAGCCGCACTTGTGCCTCCCTGGCAAGGCCCCATCCCCGCAGGAGCGGCCCCCTCCCACCTTCGGCACCCACGTACGCCCCCTCCGTACCGCCGTCGACAAGGAGCACCCCCCATGCGCCGCAGCCACCGTCACAGCCGCAGACGCGGCCCCTCCAAGAGACCCCTGGCCTCCGCCCTGACCGCCGGCCTCCTCGGCGCCACGGCCCTGTTCGCCTCCCCAGCCCAGGCCGGCCCGCCGCCCACCGCGGCACCCTCCCCCGGGCCGGCCTCCCGCACCCAGGCACTCCCCGAACACGCCCTCGTCGGCTATCTGCACGCCAGCTTCGCCAACGGCTCCGGCTACACCCGCCTGGCCGACGTCCCGGACAGCTGGGACATCATCGACCTGGCCTTCGGCGAGCCGACCTCCGTCACCTCCGGCGACATCCGCTTCTCGCTCTGCCCCAAGGCGGAGTGTCCCGGCGTGGAGACGGAGGCCGAGTTCAAGGCCGCGGTCAAGGCCAAGCAGGCCGCGGGCAAGAAGGTGCTGATCTCCATCGGCGGGCAGAACGGGCAGGTGCAGCTGACCACCACCGCCGCCCGCGACCGGTTCGTGCAGTCGGTCGGCGCGATCATCGACCGGTACGGGCTGGACGGCCTGGACATCGACTTCGAGGGCCACTCCCTCTCGCTGGCCACCGGCGACACCGACTTCAAGAACCCGAAGACGCCCTCGATCGTCAATCTGATCTCCGCGGTGAAGACCCTCAAGGCCAAGTACGGCGCCGGGTTCACGCTGACGATGGCGCCCGAGACGTTCTTCGTCCAGCTCGGCTACCAGTTCTACGGCTCGGGGCCCTGGGGCGGCCAGGACCCGCGCGCCGGCGCCTACCTGCCCGTCATCCACGCGCTGCGCGACGACCTGACCCTGCTGCACGTCCAGGACTACAACTCCGGCCCGATCATGGGCCTGGACAACCAGTACCACTCCATGGGCGGCGCCGACTTCCACATCGCGATGACCGACATGCTGCTCACCGGCTTCCCGGTCGCCGGCAACCAGAACAACGTCTTCCCTGCGCTCAAGCCGTCCCAGGTCGCCATCGGCCTGCCCGCCTCCCCGTACGCGGGCAACGGGCACACGTCGACCGGCGAGGTCACCAAGGCGCTCAACTGCCTCACCCGGGGCACCGACTGCGGCAGCTACCGCACCCACGGCCGCTGGCCCGCCCTGCGCGGCCTGATGACCTGGTCCGTCAACTGGGACCGCTTCGGCAGCTGGGAGTTCCAGAAGAACTTCGACCGCTACTACGGAAGCTGACAGCGCCTCAGCAGCACGCCCGGGCCGCCTCCGGGCGCCGTGACACGCCACCGGCCGCCGATCGGGTGACCGTACCGCTCCGGTGGCCCCACCCCCACGGCGAAGATACGACCACCGTGGCACGATCCGAACGAATCGGGCGGCGGACGGCGGGTCCGCCGGGCCGCGGCTGTCCGTCGGAGGTGGGTTCGTGTCGCAGCGGTGCACGCCGGGTCGGTACCGGCCGGGGCGGATCGTACGGTCGGTCTGCGCGACGGCGCTGGTGGGCGCGGTCACCCTGACGCTGCCCGCCACGCCCGTACACGCCGTACCGGAGCCGGACCCGGCCGCGACCGGCGCGTTCCCGGTGCCGGACGCGCCGGACCTGCCGGAGGTACCTGGCGGGCCGGAGGTACCGGACGCGCCCGGTACGGACGGCACCGGCGAGGCCGGCGAAGGCCCGGCGGTCTCCGGTGACACCGACGTCCCCGAAGGCCCCGCGGTCTCCGGGGACGTCTCCCTCCGTCGGCTGCTCACCCGTCTCCAGGACCTCTACCGGCGGACCGAGCAGGCCACCGAGGCGTACAACGCCACCGAGGAGGGCCTGAAGGCGCAGCGCGAGAAGACGCGGGACCTCAACGTCCGGCTGGCCCGCGCCCGTACGCGGCTCGCCGACGGGCAGGCCGACGCGGGGCGGCTGGCCCGCCAGCAGTACCAGGGCGGCGGCGCCGCCGGACTGTCCACCTACGTGCGCATGCTGCTCTCGGCCCACCCGGAGGAGGTCCTCGAACAGGGCCACCTGCTCAAGGAGGCGGCCGGCAGCCAGGCCGCCGTCGTCGCCCGCCTCACCGGCAGCGAGAAGCGGGCGAACGAGCTGGCCAGGGCTTCCCGGGCCGCGCTGGACAAGCAGCAGGTGCTCACCGAGCGGCGCCGGAAGCAGCGGGACACGGTGCAGGGCCGGCTCAAGGAGGTCGAGGAGCTGCTGTCCACCCTGTCCGAGGACCAGCTCGCCGAACTGGGCCGGCTGGAGCGGCGGGGCACGGACGACGCGCAGCGCGGCCTGCTGTCGTCCGGCGAGCTGAGCGGGTCCCGGGCGCCTTCGGTGAGCGGTGACCGGGCCGTCCGGTACGGGCTGCGGCAGGTCGGCAAGCCGTACGTCTGGGGCGCGCAGGGGCCCGGCTCCTTCGACTGCTCCGGCCTCACCTCGCAGGCCTGGTCGCACGCGGGCCGGGCCATCCCGCGCACCAGCCAGGAACAGTGGCGGCGGCTGCCGCACGTACCGCTGCGGGAGCTGCGCCCCGGCGACCTGGTGATCTACTTCCCGGGCGCCACGCACGTCGCGATGTACCTCGGGGACGGCATGGTGGTCCAGGCGCCCCGCCCCGGCGCCCGGATCAAGGTCTCCCCCGTCGCCGCGAACCCGCTCCTGGGCGCCGTCCGCCCGGACCGGGACGCGGCGGCCCTGCGCACCTACGTACCGCCGCCGCTGCCGGACGACGCGGCCTCGGGCGCCGATACGGGCTACAGCCCGGCGACGGGCGGCGGGTGACTCCCGGCCGCCCGGACTTCGGCACCGGCCAGCCCCCGGCGCGGCCGGAGACTTCTCCCCGCCCGCTAAGCGAGCGAAGCCAGGTACGCCTGCGTCTTCTCCGGCTCGAAGAAGAAGTTCTCGTAGTCCGACGGATCGTTGAACCCGTTCGCGAACCGGTCGGCCGCCGGCTGGAGCTGTCCCGCCGCCCCGATCAGGCCGAGGACGTGCTCGGGCGGCGGCGCCAGCATCGCGTTCGTCCACTTCGTGACGTGCCGGGCGGTCTGCCAGTAGCGGTCGAACGCGGACTGCATCCACTCCGCGTCGAAGGGCCGGTCGCCGTGCTCGACGATCGAGGCGAGGTAGGCGGCGGCGCACTTGGCCGCCGAGTTGGAGCCCTGGCCGGTGACCGGGTCGTTGGCGACGACGACGTCCCCGACGCCGAGGACCAGCCCGCCGGAGGGCAGGCGGCCGATGGGGTGGCGCACGGTCGGCGCGTACCGCCCGGCCAGGGTGCCGTTGGCGTCGGTCAGCTCGACCTTCGTGGCGCGCGCGTACTCCCAGGGGGTGAAGCGCTCCATCAGCTCCAGGGTCGTCGCCAGGTGCTCGTTGGGGTCCCGGACGCCCGCGAAGACGTCCAGCGGACCGCCGGGGATGCCCTCCCAGAAGAGGATGTCGGCGCGGCCGGAGTTCGTCAGCGTCGGCATGATGAACAGTTCGCCGACGCCCGGTACGAGGTTGCAGCGCACCGCGTCGAAGTCGGGGTGCTCGGGGCGGGGGCCCAGACCGTGCACGTACGCGACGGACAGCGCGCGCTGCGGGGCGTCGTACGGGGAACGGGAGGCGTCCCGGCCGAACATCGACACCAGTTCGCCCTTGCCCGCACAGACCAGCGTCAGGTCGTAGCGGCTCGCGAAGAAGTCCAGGTCGGAGACGGCGGCGCCGTGGATGACGAGCTGCCCGCCACGCTGTGCGAAGGTCTCCATCCAGCCCGCCATCTTCAGGCGCTGGTCGACGGACTGGGCGTAGCCGTCCAGCTTGCCCACCCAGTCGATGGCGCGCTGCGTCCCGCCGGGCTCCGCGTGGCTGCCGGGGGCGGCCACGGAGACGCCCAGGCCCTCGATGCGCGGCGCCTGGCTCTCCCAGAAGTTCAGCGCCAGGTCGCGTTCGTGCTGGAGCGCGGTGTGGAACATGCACTGCGTGGACATGACCCGGCCGGAGCGGATCTCGTCGGCGGTGCGGTTGGACATGAGGGTGACCTCATAGCCCTGGTCCTGGAGCCCGAGGGCCAGTTGGAGCCCGGACTGCCCGGCTCCGACGATGAGTATCTTCCGCATGGCTGTGCTCTCTTCCCAGGTACGGGGGGGGGCGGCTCGGGGGCTATTCGGGAGTGGCTTCGAGGGCGTGGGCGACGAGCGCGAGCAGCGACTCGACGACCGTGATCCGCCGGCGCGCGTCCATGATGACGACGGGCACGTGCGGCGGCACGGTCAGCGCCTCGCGTACGTCCTCGACGGCGTACTCGGCCGTCCCCTCGAAGTGGTTGACCGCGACGATGTACGGCAGGCCGCAGCTCTCGAAGTAGTCCAGCGCGGGGAAGCAGTCGTCCAGGCGGCGGGTGTCGGCCATCACTATGGCGCCGATCGCGCCGCGCACCAGGTCGTCCCACATGAACCAGAAACGTTGCTGCCCCGGCGTACCGAACAGGTACAGCACCAGGTCGGAGTCGAGGGTGATCCGCCCGAAGTCCATCGCGACCGTGGTCGTGGTCTTGTGCGGGGTGGCGGACAGATCGTCCGTGCCCTCGCTGGCCTGCGTCATCACCGCCTCGGTCTGCAAGGGGGTGATCTCGGAGACCGAGCCGACGAAGGTCGTCTTGCCCACGCCGAAGCCGCCCGCCACCACGATCTTGGTCGCGATGGGGGCGCGGGAACGATCCGTCTGCCAGCCCTGGAGCCCCGCCTCCTCCTCGGCGGCCGGTACCCCGGCGTCGGCGCAACCGCGCGGCGCTCCGGCCACCCCGGCCGCGTCGGCCGTCATCGTGTCAGAGCCTGCGAAGTCCACCCAACACCCTTTCGAGCAACGCGCGGTCGGGCCGGCCGGTGCCGTGCCCGGTTCCGTAGACGCGGATCTTTCCCTGGTCGGCGAGGTCGCTGAGCAGCACGCGGACCACGCCCAGCGGCATCTTGAGCAGCGCGGAGATCTCCGCCACCGAACGCATCCGGCGGCACAGTTCGACGATCGCGCGCATCTCCGGCATCACCCGGTCGCCCCAGCCGCCGGAGGTCAGCTCCCGCCGCTCCTCGGGGGCGTCCAGCGCGGCCACGAACGTCTCCACGAGCAGGACGTGGCCGAAGCGGGTGCGCCCGCCGGTGAGCGAGTACGGGCGCACGCGCGACGGTTTCCTGTCCCCGCCGCGTACGGGGAGCTTGGGTGCGGTGCTCACTGGGCGCTCTCCATCGACTTGCGCAGCTCGCTGCGGAGTTCGGGGGTCAGGACGTGGCCGGCCCGGCCGACGAACAGCGCCATGTGGTAGGCGATGACGCTCATGTCGCAGTCCGGGGCGGCGTGCACCCCGAGCAGCGATCCGTCGCTGACGGCCATGACGAAGAGGCTGCCCTCGTCCATCGCGACCATCGTCTGCTTGACCGTGCCGCCGTCCATCAGCTTGGCGGCGCCCGTGGTGAGGCTGGCCAGCCCGGAGACGATGGTGGCGAGGTCCGCGCTGGACCCGCGGGGGCCCGCCGGCATGCCGGGCCGCCCGGACGGGGCGGCCGGGGCGGCCGCGGCGCCCGCTGCCGGGTCGGAGGAGAGCAGCAGCAGTCCGTCGGAGGAGACCACGGCGACCGAGCGGATGCCCGGTACCTCGTCGACCAGGTTGGTCAGCAACCAGTGCAGATTCCGTGCCTCACTGCTCAGTCCGTAAGCAGTCGGCGCTTGCGCCTTCAATCGCGTGCCTCCTCGACAACGTGGCTCTCTCCCGGGGCCCCCGCTCCGTCGGTGTCCGTCTGTGGGATGGTCTGCTCCGCTGTACGTTCCGCGATCTCGGCCTCGACGTCGCGACGGCCGTCCCGCGCCCCCTGCTGGAAGCCGCCGAGCCGGGCCCGCAGGGACTCGGCGGTGGCCGCCGCACTGCCCGTACGGGGTGTGGCGGGCGGCTTCTGCGCCACGATCCGGGGCGTGCGCTTGGGCAGGCCCTGGTCGGTCACCCGGGTCCAGCGGGGCCCCTCGCCGTCCGCGCCGCCGTCCTCGTCGGCGGCGGGCGCGGCGTCGTCCTGCGACCGGGTGTGCTCGGCGGTCCCCGCGGCGTACGGGCCGGCCGTGCCGGGCCCGCTGGTCGTGTCCGCGTCCGGGGCGCCGGATGCCGTCGTTCCCTTGGCGTACGGGCCGGGCGACTCGGGTCCGTACGGGCTCGCTCCGGCCACCGCGTCCGTACCGGCGGGCTCCTCCGGCGCGCCGGGGCCGGCCGCCTCCGCGGCGCGCTCCGCCGCCTCCGCCAAGGGGTCCGCGACGGGGTCCGGCGTCTGCGGGGCCCGGTCCGGCACCGCGGCGTCGGCCGCCCCGCCCTGCTCCAGGCGCGGCAGCCGCGTCTGGAGCGTGTTGGAGTTGGCCTCGGCGACCGAGCCGGGCAGATTCTGGACACCGCCCTCGCCGGGCACGGCGGGCGCGACGGAGCCCGGTGCCGGGCGGGTGGGCAGGATGGCGGCGGGCAGGACGACGACGGCCGTGATCCCGCCCTGCTTCTCGTCGCGCAGCTGTACGCGCACCCCGTGGCGGGCGGCGAGCCGTACGACGACGTACAGGCCCAGTCCCAGGGTCTCGTCCGCCGTGTCCGGACTGTCGTCGTCCCCGGCCCCGCCCGCGAGGCGGGTGTTCAGCTCCGCCAGCCGGTCCCCGGTCATCCCTATGCCCTCGTCCTGCACCGAGAGCATGACCTCGCCGGACTCCAGCAGCCAGCCGGACAGTTCGACATGGGCGTCCGGCGGCGAGAACGCGGTGGCGTTCTCCAGCAGCTCCGCGACGAGGTGGCTGATGTCGTCGGCGGCGAACCCGGCGACCTGGGAGTGCGGCGGCAGCGACTGGACGCGGACCCGCTCGTACCGCTCGATCTCGCTGATCGAGGCGCGCAGCACGTCCAGCAGCGGCACCGGCCCCGGGTGCCCGGCACCGTGCTCGTTCCCGGCCAGTACGAGCAGGTTCTCGCTGTTGCGCCGCATCCGGGCGGCGAAGTGGTCCAGCTTGAAGAGGGTCTCCAGCCGGTCCGGGTCCTGCTCCTTCTGCTCCAGCGACTCGATGACGGTCAGCTGGCGCTCCACCAGGTTCAGGGTGCGCAGGCCGAGGTTGACGAAGCGGTCGTGCACGCCGGTGCGCAGCGCCGCCATCCGCCCCGTGAGGTCCGCCAGCTCCTGGCGCAGCGACTCCCGCTCCCCCTGGAGCACCTCGCGCTCGGCGACCAGCCGCCGGCGCCCGCCGACCAGCCGGGCGCGTTCGCCCTCCAGTTCGGCGACGCGGCGCGCGACCTCGCCCACCTGGGCGTGCAGCGCGTTGACGGACCGCACGGCGTCGGCGAACTCGTCGTTGCGGCCCTTGAACCCGACCGGCGGCTCGCCCGCCGGGTCGGCCGCGACCCGCTTGGCGCCCAGCCGCAGCGCCGCGAGCGGCCGGGTCACCGAGCGCCACGCGGAGACGCTGGCACCGAGCGCCAGCAGCAGGCAGACGCCGACCAGGGCGATACGGATCTCCAGCGCCGTCACGTCGTCGTCGCGCAGCGCGCCCAGCCGGTCGATGTCGGCGGTGGCCATGGACGCCTCGACGCTGCGCATCAGCCCGATGCGGGCGGTGAGCGCGCTCTTCACGCGCGCGCTGCTCAGCTTCTGGGCGTCGAGGCCCAGGCGCGGCTGGTCCGTGAGGGTGGCGAGGTAGCGCTCGGCGGTGTTCACGTCGCCGCCGTTGACGGTGCGGTCGTAGGCGTCCCGCCCCTTGGCGCTCGCCGACTGCTTGAAGGCGGCCAGCGCGGCCTGTTCCCGTACGTTGGCCTGCTGGGCGGCGGCGGTCAGCCGGGACTGCGGGCCGCCGGCGGCGAGGGCCGGGACGAGCAGGGCGCGGGCCGCGGCCGCCTGGTCGGTGGCGCGGCCGAGCTGCGGCAGGGCCCGTACGTCCGGGGCGACGTCGCCCGCGCGGGCGGGCAGGTCGCGGGCGATGGCGTCGGAGAGCGCGCCGAGCGCCTGTACGGCGGCCGTGTAGGCGTCGAAGGTCTCGGTGACCTGGCCCGGCCCGGACAGCGCCTTCTGGCGGGTCTGCGGCAGCGCGGCGAGGAGCTTGTCGGCAGCCCGGTACGCCTCGGTGGCGCCCGCGGCGCCGTGCGACTCGGCGCGCAGCTCGCCGATCTGCCGGTCCACGCGCGCCCGCTGCGCCTCCGAGAGCCCGGCGCCGCCGGACTTGGCGGAGCGCCCGCCCGCGACGTGCTCCGTCATCGCGTCGCGTTCGTCGGCGAGGGAGTGCGCGAGGGTGACCGCGTGGGCGTTCAGGCCGGCGAGGTCGACCAGCCGCTGGGAGTCGTGGACGTCGTCCACGGCGGACAGGATGGCGGGCGTGCCGGCGCCGAGCACGGCGAGCGCGGCGACGGCCACCGCGCCGACGAGCCGGTTGCGCACGCGCGCGGGGCGGCCGGTCGGCGAGGGGACGGGGGCGGCGGGAGCGACCGGGGCGTTCTTGGCGGCTTTCTCGGGGGTGCTCGCGGGGCCGTTGCCGGAAGCGCCGCTGCCGCCGGGCGGGGCGCTCGCGGGCATGGCGCTGCCGCCGGGCGGGGCGCCGGCGGGTATCGCGTTGCCGCCGGTCGGGGGCATGCCGGACATGGGGGCGCCCAGCGGCCCGCCCGGCCCGGCGCCCGGCGCCGTACCCGAAGCCGAACCGGCCGGCGATCCCGGCTCGACCGCGCCGTTCCGAAGCCGCTTCTTCCGCACCGCTGCTCGCATTCCTGTCTCGCCTGCCCACACCGAGTGGTCCCGCGGACCCGGCTCGCTCTCCGCTCGCGGGGCGGACCTGTGCGAAGACCGCAGCAATTCACACGTCCGCAGGGGAGGCAGCCCGGCTCTGCGCGTCGCGACGAGCGTTCAGGCGCCTCCCATGATCCGGGCCACGACCATTCCACCGGCATCGCGCAGCGGCCCGGCAACGCACACCCGGCCACTCGAATGAGTGAACATCAATCGGAAGTTGACCATCAACTTCCGATCAAGACCGCTTCGGCATGCAACCTCGCGCAACCCCCGAGCGGGTTTGGAGAACCGTGCGGCGCCTGGAAAGATGCCCGCCCGCACCTCGGCCGACCGCGATTTTCGGCCCCATGCCACGCCTCTGACCTGCTGTTACGTCCCAGAGCCCGGTGAAGTCCGCACACCGCGGGAAACCGGGCGCGTTGCGGCAGACTGGCTCCCATGCGCATCGAACTGGCCACCGATCCGGGAGCCCCCCAACACCCGAACGAGGACTACGCGTCCGTCGCCCTCCCCGCCTCCGGCCAGGGCGGAGTGCTGGTCCTGCTGGACGGTGTGACCCCACCGCCGTTCGACGTCGGCTGCGCCCACGGAGTGCCGTGGTACACCGCGCGCCTCGGCGGCGCCCTGCTCGAACTGTCCGCTTCATACCGCGATATGACGCTCACTGAGGCACTTTCGGCCGCCATCTCCCGGACGGCCGAAGTTCACCGCTCCACCTGTGACCTTTCTCACGCCCACACTCCCCAGGCAACCGTGGTGGCCGTCCGGTGGTCGCCGGAGACGGTCGAGTATCTCGTCCTGTCCGATTCCGTACTGCTCGTCGAGCACCCCGACGGCGTCGTACGGGCGGTTCTGGACACCCGCCTCGACGAACTGCCGCCCGCCGTGCGGGACCTGCGCGAAGCCGTACGGGCGCTGCCGCGCGGCTCCGCCGAACGCGCGGCGGCGGGCCGCGAGTACGCGGCCGCGGTCGAGGCGCTGCGCAATGCCGAGGGCGGCTTCTTCACCGCGGCGGCCGACCCAGCGGTGGCCGCCCGTGCGGTCACCGGCTCCCTCCCGCGCGCCGAAGTGCGCGCCCTGACCGCGCTCAGTGACGGCGCGTCACGGTGGGTCGAGGTATTCCGTGAGGGCTCCTGGGCGGACTGCCTCGCGGTGGTGCGCAAGGAGGGGCCGCAGGCCCTGGTCGACCGGGTACGGGCGCTGGAGGCCGCCGACCCGGAGGGGGCACGGTTCCCGCGCGGCAAGTCCCGGGACGACGCGACGGCGGTGCTGGTCGAGCCGTGATCGGCCCGGACGGGCCCAGGCCCTGACCGCCTCCGGCCGACAGCACAGGGCGGGGCCGGGGGGCAAGCAGCGGAGGGTGAAGCGGCGGACGGCGCGTCGGGCTCCCCTCGGCGACACCCCCGTACGGCTGAAAACCGTCTTATCCGACGGATGCATCCTGCCTAGCTTTGACTGCGTGACCAGATTCGAAATCTGGTCACGGAGCCGGGGAGGGCCGTGGAAGCCGACGAGCGTACGGAACGGGGCGAGCGGATTCTGGACGCCGCGTGCGAGCTGCTGCTCGCCTGGGGCTACCGCCGCGTGACCACCGACGAGATCGCCCGCCGGGCGGACGTCGGCAAGGGCACGGTCTATCTGCACTGGAAGACCAAGGACGCGCTGCTGCTGGCCGTGGTGCTGCGCGCCAAGGCGGCGGACCACGGCAGGCAGTTGGCACGGATGCGGGCCGACGACCGGAACATCCTGCCCAGCCGGCTGCTGCGGGCGTCCCTCCTCGACTTCATGGACGACCCGGTGCTGCGCGCGCTGTACCTCGACGACTCCGACATCCTCGGGCGCCTGAACGACATCGCAAAGAAGGAACTCGCGGAGCTGGTCGAGGCGGGCACCCAGACCCTGCGCTCACAGCTGACCGCCCTGCGCACCCACGGCCTGGTGCGCGAGGACCTCAGCGTCGACCAGCAGATGTACGTCTGCATGGCCACCGCCGGCGGCTACTTCCAGGCCGAGGTGCTCTTCCCCGAACGCGCTCCGGCCCGCCCGGAGGAGCGGGCCGATCTCCTGTGCCACGCGATCCACACCGCGCTGGAACGGCACGGCGAACCCGACACCCGGGCCCTCGCCGCGGCGGCCCCCGGCATCATCGCGCGCTACGCGCGTCTGGAAGAGCTGAGCCGGCAGGAAGTGCGGCGACAGCTCCGCCAGTGACCCCCGGTCACACCCCTGATCAGGAGGAGAACGCACGATGACCACATCGCACACCGAGTCCACGGCGGTCACCCCGCCCGGCTCCCCCTCCACCACCGGCACCACCACTGCCGCCGCCACCACCCCGACCAGCTCCCTGCCCTCCTACGTCGGCCTCCACCCGGGCGAGCCGAACCTGATGGAACCGGAGCTGCTCGACGACCCGTACACCGGCTACGGCAAGCTGCGCGAGCAGGCCCCCCTCGTCCGCGCCCGGTTCATCGACGACTCGCCGATCTGGGTCGTGACCCGCTTCGACGTGCTACGCGAGGTGATGCGCGACCAGCGGTTCGTCAACGACCCCTCGGGCGTGCCCGGCTACGCCGGCGACGACCCGCGCACCCGGCTGTTCCAGCTGTTCGGCGTCCCCGAGCACCTGCAGCGCTACCTCACCGAGACGATCATCACCATGGACCCGCCGGACCACACCCGGCTGCGCCGCCTGGTCTCGCGCGCCTTCACCGCCCGCCGCATCCAGGACCTGCGCCCGCGGGTCGAGCGGATCACCGACGAGCTGCTGGACCGGCTCCCCGGCCACGCCGAGGACGGCGTCGTCGACCTCATCGAGCACTACGCGTACCCGCTGCCGATCACCGTCATCTGCGAACTGGTCGGCATCGACGAGACGGACCGGCCCCTGTGGCGGCGGTTCGGTTCCGACCTCTCCTCCCTGGAGCCGGCCCGCATCGGCGCCACCGTGCCGGTCATGATCGAGCACATTCTCGCGGTGATCCGCGAACGGCGCGCGGACCTGCGGGACGACCTGCTCAGCGCGCTCATCCGGGTACAGGACGACGACGGTGGCCGGCTGAGCGACACCGAGATGGTCACCCTGGTCCTGACGCTGGTGCTGGCCGGCCACGAGACCACCGCCCACCTCATCGGCAACGGCACGCTCGCCCTGCTCGGCCACCCCGACCAGCGCCGGCTGATCGACGAGGACCCGGCCCTGCTGCCGCGCGCGGTCCATGAGCTGATGCGCTGGTGCGGGCCGATCCAGGGCACCCAGCTGCGGTACGCCACGGAGGACGTCGAAGTGGCCGGTGTCCAGGTCCGCCAGGGCGACGCCGTGTTCCTGAGCCTCGTCGCCGCCAACCGCGACCCGCGGCACTACACCGATCCGGAACGGCTCGACCTGACGCGGCAGCCGGCCGGCCGCGCGGAGGACCACGTCGGCTTCGGGCACGGCATGCACTACTGTCTGGGCGCCTCGCTCGCCCGCCAGGAAGGCGAGGTCGCCTTCGGCAAGCTGCTCACGCGCTACCCGGACGTGGCGCTCGCCGCCCCCCACGAGCAGCTGGAGCGGGAGGAACGCGTGCGGCAGCCGGGCGCGTGGCGGCTGCGCCGTCTCCCGCTGAGGCTGCATCCGCAGGCGTAGCCCGTACCGAGCGGGGCCGGCCGCCCGCGGGGGAGGCGGCCGGCGCCCCACCGGGAACCGGCGGGGCCGGCCGCACCCGGGTAACCGGGCACTCGCCCTCCGGGCCCCGCCCCTCCACATCCCGGCCCGTCAGCCCTCAGCCCTTCTCGCATCCCCTGCCGCAGCACTCCTCCGCGTCCTGCTCCCCGTTCAACCGGTGCAGCAGGCGGGCCAGTTCGGCGACCTCGCGGCGGTCCCAGGAGGCGAGCTGCCGGGCGTACTGGGCGCGCCGGCTGTTGCGTACGCGGCCGAACCGGTCCCGTCCCTCGTCGGTGAGGCGGACCAGCACGGCCCGCCCGTCGGCCGGGTCCGGCTCGCGGGCGATCAGCCCGAGCTCCTCCAGCGCGCGCAGCTGCCGGCTCATCGTGGCCTTGCCCACGCCGAAGTAGCCGGCGAGCTCGGTGGCGCGCTGCTGTCCCGCGTCCGCGAGGCGTACGAGCAGGCCGTACGCCGCCGATTCCAGCTCCGGGTGGACCTCCCGGGCCAGCTCGCCGGACGTGGCGCGGGCGCGGCGCAGAAAGACCGCCAACTCCCGCTCCAGGGACAGGAACACCTGGTCCACACCACTGGGTTCGCCGGTCCCGGCCATGTCGTCGGGTCTGGTGTTGTGCACGTCAGCGCCCTCTCCCGCTTTCCGGACCGTGAAAGTTTCTTCCAGCGGCGGCCGAAGCCGCAGCTTGTCCAGTATTTCGCAGGATTAGACCAACGGAAGCCCGGCTCCCCTCTTTGCCTTCCGTATCTACGCGCATACCGTCATGGACGCGTCGTGGGCACGCCCACCCGTCCCACTACTTGACGCGCTCACGACAATACCGCTCGCCTCTCCCGCCCCCTCCCCTCAGGTCAGTTCACCGAGATCCTCGGAGGCACGTATGCCCGTGCACAGATCCGGCCCCGCCCGTCGCCCGCGCGCGTTCGCGGCCCTCGCCGGGGTGTTCCTCACCGTCGTGGCCCTCCTCCTCGGACTGCCCGGCGCCGCCGGCGCCACCCCGTACGGCCCGGCCCCCGAACCCACCCACCCCGGCCAGGACTGGGCCGGCTCCCAGATCGCCCGGCACGAGGGCGACGCGCCGGGCGAGGCGCCGCCGCCCTCCCTCGCCTCCGTCGAAGGCGTCGACGTCAGCAGCCACAACGGCAACGTCGCCTGGCAGACGCTGTGGAACGCCGGGGTCCGCTTCGCCTACGTCAAGGCCACCGAATCCACCGGCTACACCAACCCGTACTTCGCGCAGCAGTACAACGGCTCCTACGACGTCGGCATGATCCGCGGGGCGTACCACTTCGCCACGCCGGACACCTCCGGCGGCGCGGCCCAGGCCAACTACTTCGTGGACAACGGCGGCGGCTGGTCCAGGGACGGCCGGACGCTGCCCGGCGCCCTCGACATGGAGTACAACCCGTACGGCTCCACCTGCTACGGCAAAAGCGCGTCCGGCCTGGTCGGCTGGATGAAGGACTTCTTCGCCACGTACAAGGCGCGCACCGGCAGGGACGCCGTCATCTACACCTCCACCAGCTGGTGGAAGCAGTGCACCGGCAACTACTCCGGCTTCGGCTCCGCCAACCCGCTGTGGATTCCCCGCTACGGCACCACGGCCGGCGAACTCCCCGCGGGCTGGGACTTCCACACCATCTGGCAGTACACGTCCTCGGGCACCACGGTCGGCGACCGGAACCGGTTCAACGGGGCGTATGAGCGGTTGCAGGCGCTGGCGAACGGGTGAGACGCGGCCGGGCCCCGGCAGCGCGGGGTGCGCCGGGGCCCGGGTCGGCGTGCGTCGTCACCCGCGGTCGAACTCCGCCGTGTCCAGGGTCAGGCCGACGACTGTCCTGGTCAGGTCCACCGGGCCGCCGAACGCGATGGCCGGGTGGAGACGATAGGTGCCGTCCTTGGGGTCCGTGAAGAGGTAACACCGACCGATGTACGGATCGACGATGAGGTAGACGGGCACGCCCGCCAGCGCGTAGGCGTCCTTCTTGGGACCATGGTCATTCCGCGATGTTTCCCGGGAAGTCACTTCGGCGACGAAGTCGATGTCCTGGCAGCTCCAGCGTCCCTCGTCGTCTGTGGTCGCGCCCTCCGCCATAGCCACCACATCGCTCGCGAAACCGTTCAGGTGGCCGGGGAAATCGATACGGACATCGGACTTCAGGCGGTTCCGCGGGTAGGCGGACCGCAACTGCTCGACCATTCCGATGGTGTTGTGCCAGTGCGCGTCCCGCTGCGGCCAGAAGCAGACCGCGCCCCCGACGACCTCCGCCTTGTACCCCTCGGGGACGGGCATCCGCTCCAGCCAGTCGAAGAGCATGTCCAGACTGAGTGCGCAGCCGCCGACCGGCTCGATGGTCACCGTGCGCTCCTCCCCACCGCCGCGAAGTGCGGGCAGTCGCGCAGTACAACGATACGCACGGTGACCGGGACACGCGCGGCCCGGAGCCCCCGCGTCAGGTGACTCCGGGCCGCTGTGGCCGGTCGCGTCCGTCACGCCGCGACCGGGACCTCCGGGGCGGCCGGGGCCTCCGGGGCCGAGGCCGGGGTCAGGGCCAGATCGAGGACCTGGCGGACGTCGGAGACCGGGTGGACGTCCAGCTTCTCCAGGATCTCGGCGGGCACGTCGTCCAGGTCCGGCTCGTTGCGCTTGGGGATGACCACCGTCGTGATCCCCGCCCGGTGCGCCGCGAGCAGCTTCTGCTTGACGCCGCCGATCGGCAGCACCCGCCCGGTCAGCGAGACCTCGCCGGTCATCGCCACGTCCGGGCGCACCTGCCGCCCGGAGAGCAGCGACGCCAGCGCCGTCGTCATCGTCACGCCCGCGCTCGGGCCGTCCTTCGGGACCGCGCCCGCCGGTACGTGCAGGTGGACACCGCGCTCCTTCAAGTCACCGACCGGCAGCTCCAGTTCGGCGCCGTGCGAGCGCAGGAAGGACAGCGCGATGTGCGCGGACTCCTTCATCACGTCGCCCAGCTGGCCGGTGAGCTGGAGACCGGACGCGCCGGTCTCCGGGTCGGCGAGCGAGGCCTCCACGTAGAGCACGTCGCCGCCCGCTCCGGTCACCGCGAGACCGGTGACCACGCCCGGTACGGACGTCCGCCGCTCGGCCGGGTCCTGCGCCGACTCCGGGGTGTGGTGCGGACGCCCGATCAGCGGGCGCAGTTCGTCCACGCCCACCGCGAAGGGCAGGTCCTGCCCGCCCAGTTCGCTCTGGGCCGCGACCTTGCGCAGCAGCCGTCCGACGGCCCGCTCCAGGTTCCGTACGCCCGCCTCGCGGGTGTACTCGCCGGCGAGCTTGTGCAGCGCCTCGTCCGTGAGCGTGACCTCGCCGGGCTCCAGGCCGGCCCGCTCCAGCTGGCGCGGCAGCAGGTGGTCCCGGGCGATGACGACCTTCTCGTCCTGGGTGTACCCGTCCAGCCGGACCAGCTCCATACGGTCGAGCAGCGGCTCCGGGATGGATTCCAGGACGTTGGCGGTGGCCAGGAAGACGACGTCGCTCAGGTCCAGCTCGACCTCCAGGTAATGGTCCCGGAAGGTGTGGTTCTGCGCCGGGTCGAGGACTTCGAGCAGGGCGGCCGCCGGGTCGCCCCGGAAGTCCGAGCCGACCTTGTCGATCTCGTCCAGGAGGACGACCGGGTTCATCGACCCGGCCTCCTTGATGGCGCGCACGATACGGCCGGGCAGCGCGCCGACGTAGGTACGCCGGTGGCCGCGGATCTCCGCCTCGTCCCGTACGCCGCCGAGCGCGACCCGGACGAACTTGCGGCCCATGGAGCGGGCCACGGACTCGCCCAGCGAGGTCTTGCCGACGCCGGGCGGGCCGACCAGCGCCAGTACGGCGCCGCCGCGGCGGCCCCCGACCAGGCCCAGGCCGCGGTCCGCGCGCCGCTTGCGCACGGCCAGGTACTCGGTGATGCGCTCCTTGACGTCCTCCAGGCCGGCGTGGTCGGCGTCCAGGATCTCCTTGGCGCCGGGGATGTCGTACGCGTCCTGCGTGCGCTCGTTCCACGGCAGCTCCAGCACCGTGTCGAGCCAGGTCCTGATCCAGCTGCCCTCGGGGCTCTGGTCGCTGGACCGCTCCAGCTTGTCGACCTCCTTGAGGGCCGCCTTGCGGACGTCCTCGGGCAGCTGGGCGGCCTCGACACGGGCGCGGTAGTCCTCGCCCTCGTCCTCCGGGTCACCGTTCAGCTCGGCGAGTTCCTTGCGGACGGCCTCCATCTGGCGGCGCAGCAGGAACTCGCGCTGCTGCTTGTCGACGCCTTCCTGGACGTCCTTGGCGATGGACTCCGCCACGTCCTGCTCGGCGAGGTGCTCGCGCAGGGCTTCGGTGGCCTGCTTCAGGCGCGCGACCGGGTCGGTGTTCTCCAGCAGGAGCACCTTCTGCTCGGTGCTCAGGAACGGCGAGTACCCGGAGTTGTCCGCGAGCTGCGAGACGTCCTCGATCTGCTGGACGCGGTCCACGACCTGCCAGGCGCCGCGCTTCTTGAGCCAGTCGGTGGCGAGTGCCTTGTACTCCTTGACCAGCTCGGTGACGGCACCGGGCAGGGGCTCGGGCACCGTCTCCTCGACGGTGGTGCCCTCCACCCAGAGCGCGGCGCCGGGGCCGGTGGTGCCCGCGCCGATCCGCACCCGGCCGAGGCCGCGGATCAGTGCGCCGGGGTCGCCGTCGGACAGCCGCCCGACCTGCTCGACGCGGCCGAGCACGCCGATCGCCGCGTAAGCGCCGTCGACCCGGGGCACAAGCAGCACCCGCGGCTTGTTACCGGGTGAGGCGGCGGCCTGCGCGGCCTCCACCGCGGCCCGTACGTCCGCTTCGGAAAGGTCCAGGGGCACCACCATGCCGGGCAGCACGACCTCGTCGTCGAGGGGCAGCACGGGCAGGGTGAGCGAGGTGGGCGTCGATGCCATGATCTCCCCTTCGGCAGGCAAGTTGAGCAATACCCACTCAATGCAGATGAGTCCCGGGATGTTCCCCGAGTCTTGTTCGCTGTGAGCGATCACGCCGCTCCGCCCCGGCGTACGCCGACCACGGAGGGCGGCCCCCTCCGGCGCACCACGCATGTTGATCTTGGTTGCCGGTTGATCTCGACCGCGTACGCGGACGTACGATTCCCGCATGAGCGACCACCGTGCGGAGATCCAGGACCTCAACAGCCGTTACGCGATCGCTTTCGACTCCGGGCGGCTCGACGAGTCCGTCGACTGCTGGGCCGAGGACGGCGTCCTGGACGAGACCGAGACCGGCTTCGGCCGGTTCGAAGGCCGCGAGGCGATCCGCGCCTTCTTCCGCGACACCCTCATGGCCAACGCCACGAACGTCGTCCACATGATGTTCAACCACCTGATCACCGGCATCGAGGGCGACCGCGGTGAGGGCCGGGTGAACTGTCTCGTCGAGATCGTGAAGACCGACGGCGGTTACGCCCGCGCCCACGTCACGTACACCGACCGCTACGTCCGGGTCGCGGGCCGGTGGAAGTTCGCCAGCCGCGTCGTCACCTCGTCCTTCCCGCACGAGGCACTCACGAGCTGAGGCCCGGGCAGCCGACGCGGAAGTTCGTGCTGGAAACGGAACCGGGAGACCGCCGCGTCGTCCGAGGCGGCGGCGAGTCCGCAGAGCACGGGCAGCCGCTGTTTTCCGGTCCCCCGACTCGCCGCCTTCCAGCAACAGTTCGGCCTCACCCAGAGACTCCGTGACCGCGTCGGGAGGGACCGGAGCAGTTCGCGGACAAACCTTCGCAGGTGTCCGGCACTCCCACCCGGATTGGGACGCCTCCGCGGGTGCTCAGCCCTGCGCCATGTGCATGAATTCCCATACGTGGCCGTCGGGGTCCTGGAAGCTGATGCCGTACATGGGGCCGGCTTCCATGGCCGGCTTCCACGGGGTGGCGCCGGCGGCGAGGGCCTTGGCGAGGAGGGTGTCCGCCTCCTCGCGGCTGTCGCAGGACAGACAGGTGAGGACTTCCTTCGTCTTCGCGGCGTCGCTGATGTCGCCGTTGATGAAGTCGCGGAAGCGGGATTCCTGGAGGAGCATCACGCAGATGTTCTCCTCGACGACCATGCAGAGCGTCTGCTCGTCGGAGAACTGCGGATTGAAGGAGAAGCCGAGGCGGGTGAAGAACTCGCGGGACACGGCGATGTCCTTGACCGGAAGGTTGACGAAGATCATTCGCATGATGTGTGCCTCTTCGTGACGGAGCGGGGCCCCGGCCGCCCCGGCCGGGTGCGACCCTCGCTCCACCTCCCCGTGGAGCCGTGGAGAGGTGTGTTCAGGAAGCTAGCAACGGGCACTGACAATCGCCGGTTCGCGCGGCCCCCGGCGCCGCAGGAGGGGCCAGGCGAGTACCCCGAGGACCAGGGCGAGGAGGTGGCCCGAGTCGCTGACGGGGTCGCCGGAGACCAGCAGGCTGTCGACGGCGAACCAGGTGACGGCCGCCAGCAGCGGCCACCGGGCCCAGGGGGGCAGCAGGCCCGTCAGCGCGCCCATGCAGGCCATCACGCCGAAGCTGACGCCGTAGTCGAGGCGCTGGAGCGAATCGGCGGGGAGGTGGCCGAGGGCGACCGCGGCGCCGACGGGGAGTTCGGTGGCGAGGGTGGCGATCGCGTGGCCGCCGAAGAAGACCGCGGCCGTGCGCAGGGCGCCGACGCGGCGTTCCAGTGCCGTCAGGACGAAGAGGAACGCGAGGGCGTACGCGGAGGTCATGCCGCCGGCGAGCCACAGCGCGCTGGCGACGAGCACCAGCAGGGGCGCTTGCGCCAAGTGCTCGACGTCCGTGCTGGAGGCCTGGAGCAGGGCGTAGACCAGGCCGGGGTCGGCGTACTCGGCGAAGAGGGAGGTCGCGACGAGGAGGAGGGTGTAGCCGAAGGTGAAGGGGGTGCCCGTGGGGGTCGGCAGGAGGCGCCAGGGGCGCGGCAGGGACCGGAGCGGGGAGCCGAGGAGGGACCGTGTCCGTACGGGGCTCCGCCCAGGGGCGGGCGCGGGCGTGGTGCCGGAGGGCGGCGCCGGGGCGGCGGGCGGGGGCTGTCTGGGGATTCCGGAGAGGGGTGCCTCCTCCTCCCCCGTGCCAGGAGTGCCGGGAGCGCCGGGCGTGACGTGCGCGTCGGCCGACGTGCCGGTCCCCGCGCGGGTTCCCGCGAAAGAGGCCGTTTCCTCGGTGGGGGCTCCCTCGAAGGGAGCCGACTTCTCGGAGGCGTCCGCCGTGCCAACCCGGCTCACTGTTTCCAGGCCCCTTCCGTCCTCGGCGCCGCAGGCGCCGTCGGCACGTCCGCCCCCTCGGCCGTGCGCCTTGCGTGTGTGGAACATCCGCGTCCACTGAAGATCTACGTCAGGAACAGCCTGCACGCTCAACCCATGAGCGAGCTGTGTCCGTGACGTGTGTCACCCGTGACGGGCGGGTGCGGGGCGCGCGGAAACCGGCTGGACCCGTGCTCCTCCGGTTGGCCAGGATGGCCGCCATGTCTCATCCCGCGCACGCCGTGCCCCACTCCGTGCACGTACCCGGTTCGCCCGCCCCCGACGACACGCCGCGGGTCCTCGACCGCCGCGAGGGGCCGTACGGCGAGGTCGCCCTGCGGGCGCGGGGCGAGCACTTCGAGATCATCGCCAACGGGTGTTTCCTGATGGACACCTCGGACGGGCGGTCCGAGCGGCTGCTGATCGACGCGGCGCTCGCGGAGCTGGCGGAGGCCGGCGGCACCGCCGGCGCGCCCGTCGCGGAGGCCGCCGGGCGGCCGTCCCCGAGTGTGCTGATCGGCGGGCTCGGGGTGGGGTTCTCCCTGGTCAGGGCGGTGGAAGAGGCCCGGTGGGGGCGGATCACGGTGGTGGAGCGGGAGGCCGCGGTCATCGACTGGCACCGGCACGGACCGCTGGCCGCCCTGACAGCGGCGGCGCTCGCCGACGCGCGTACCGAGATCGTCGCCGCCGACCTGGTCGCGTACGTGCGCGAGGGCGCCGGGCCGCGCGCCTTCGACGCGCTGTGCCTGGACATCGACAACGGGCCGGGGTGGACGGTCACCGAGGACAACGGCGGCCTCTACTCCCCCGCCGGTCTCGCCGCCTGCCGGGAGCGGCTGACGCCGGGCGGCGTGCTCGCCGTGTGGTCGGCGCAGCCGTCGTCCGCGTTCGAGAACGCGCTGCGAAATGCCGGGTTCACCGGTGTACGTACCGAAGAGATCCCCGTTGTCCGAGGCGTCCCCGACGTGGTGCACCTCGCGCGCAAGGGCGCGTAGCCGACGGTCACACCCTGCCCTTACGCTGCTCCCCAGCAGTACGCGACCATGCAGCACGGGGACACGCAGGGGCGGGCGATGGATCAGACGCAGACCACCCAGGGCGGCACCGCCGCGGCCACGCCCGGCGCCCAGCGCCGGATCCTCGTCGTGGAGGACGACCCGACGATCGTGGACGCCATCGCGGCCCGGCTGCGCGCCGAGGGCTTCCAGGTGCAGACGGCCACCGACGGCCCGGCCGCGGTGGACACGGCCGAGGCCTGGCAGCCGGACCTGCTGGTCCTGGACGTGATGCTGCCGGGCTTCGACGGGCTGGAGGTGTGCCGCCGGGTGCAGGCGCGGCGGCCGGTGCCGGTGATGATGCTCACCGCGCGGGACGACGAGACGGACATGCTGGTCGGTCTGGGCGTCGGCGCTGACGACTACATGACCAAGCCGTTTTCCATGCGGGAGCTGGCGGCGCGGGTGCATGTGCTGCTGCGGCGCGTGGAGCGCGCCGCGCTGGCCGCCCACACCCCGCGCAGCGGCATCCTGCGCCTGGGCGAGCTGGAGATCGACCACGCGCAGCGCCGGGTGCGGGTGCGCGGCACCGACGTGCACCTGACGCCGACCGAGTTCGACCTGCTGGTGTGCCTGGCCAACACCCCGCGCGCGGTGCTCTCCCGCGAGCAGCTGCTGGCCGAGGTGTGGGACTGGGCGGACGCGTCCGGCACCCGTACGGTCGACAGCCACATCAAGGCGCTGCGCCGCAAGATCGGCGCGGAGCGCATCCGTACGGTCCACGGCGTCGGATACGCGCTGGAGACCCCGCCGGTATGACGACCCCCACCCGCCGCCGCCCGGCCGACCGCAGGGAGCGGGCCGGGCGCCCGGCCCGCGACCGGGCCCGGGAGAGCCCGTGGGAGGGGCTGGGCGGCCTGCGGGAGCGGGTCTGGGCGCCGCTGTGGCGGCGGGTCTGGGAGGGGCTGCGCCCGCTGGACCCGTACCGCTCGGTCAAGGCGGCGCTCGGCGCACTGGTCATCGTCTCGGTGATCATCACGACGCTGCTGGTGTTCGTCGCCATCCACTCCGACACCGAGCTGCGGGTCATCACGGTCTTCTCGATCATCGCCTCGCTGCTGGTCACCCAGTTCGTCGCGCAGGGTCTGACGGCGCCGCTGGACGACATGACGGACGTGACGCGGGCGATGGCGGACGGCGACTACACCCGCCGGGTGCGCGGCGGGCGGCGCGACGAGTTCGGCAATCTGGCGGACGCCTTCAACCGGATGGCCGCCGACCTGGAGGCGGTGGACACCCACCGCAAGGAGCTGGTCGCCAATGTCTCGCACGAGCTGCGCACCCCGATAGCGGCCCTGCGCGCCGTGCTGGAGAACGTGGTCGACGGCGTCTGCGAGCCCGATCCGGAGACGATGCGTACGGCCCTGAAGCAGACCGAGCGGCTGGGGCGGCTGGTCGAGCACCTGCTCGACCTGTCCCGGCTGGACAACGGCGTGGTGCCGCTGCACGCCCGCCGCTTCGAGGTGTGGCCGTACCTGTCCGGGGTGCTCAAGGAGGCCAACATGAGCCGCGGCGCCTCCACGCTCTCGGGGCTCGCCGGCTCGGGCACCCACACCCGTACGGACGTCCATCTGCACCTGGACGTCTCGCCGCCGGAGCTGACCGCGCACGCGGACGCCGAGCGGCTCCACCAGGTCGTGGCGAACCTGATCGACAACGCCATCAAGCACAGCCCGCGGCACGGCCGGGTCACGGTGCGGGCGCGGCGCGGAGAGACGCCCGGGGGCCTGGAGCTGGAGGTCCAGGACGAGGGTCCGGGCATCCCGGAGGCCGAGCGGCACCATGTCTTCGAGCGCTTCAACCGGGGCGATCCGGTGACGCCGGGGCCGGGCAGCGACGGCGGTACGGGGCTGGGCCTGGCGATCGCGCGCTGGGCGGTGGATCTGCACGGGGGCCGGATACGCGTGGCCGAATCGCCTCGCGGATGCCGTATCCGCGTCACTCTTCCGGGAAGCGGATCAACCCGAGGTTGACGCTGGGTGACGTAGGGTCGGTGGTGGAAGCACCCAGTACGGGGCGCGGCGGCGATGCCGCGTACCCGGACGCAGGGGAACCTGGTGTGTTTCCCGCCAAGTCATGCCCCGAAACCCGCTGCCGAATGTGACGTGCACGACGACTGACGGCCCCGGACTGCACCAAAGGTCCGGAGAGGCGTAGCCTTTATTCCCGCTGTCCACCACCTTAGGAAGCGGAAGAGGGCGGTTGCCGCCGTGTCGCCACAGTCCCCCAACAGTTCGAGCACTTCGACTGACCAAGAGGGGCAGGGTAAGAACCCTGCTGCCGCGTTCGGTCCGAATGAGTGGCTCGTCGACGAGATCTACCAGCAGTACCTCCAGGACCCGAACTCGGTAGACCGAGCCTGGTGGGACTTCTTCGCCGACTACAAGCCGGGTACGAGCGCCGCCGCGCCGACCTCGGCGAGTGACGGCGCCCCCGCCACGTCGGCCTCCGGAACAAGCCAGGCCGCCGCGCCGAGCACGCCCGCGGCCCCGGCCCAGCCGGCGCAGCGGCAGCCCGCGGCCCCGGCCGCCCCGGCACCGGCCGCCGCGCCCGCCGCTCCGGCGAAGCCGGCCGCGAGCGCCCCGGCACCCGCCAAGGCCGCTCCGGCGAAGACCGCCCCCGCAAAGCCCGCTGCCAAGAAGGACGACGTGAAGGCCGACGAGGCGCCCGCAGGCCCGGAACTGGTCACCCTCCGTGGCCCCTCCGCCGCCGTGGCGAAGAACATGAACGCCTCTCTGGAGCTGCCCACGGCCACGTCCGTGCGCGCCGTCCCGGTGAAGCTGCTCTTCGACAACCGCATCGTCATCAACAACCACCTCAAGCGCGCCCGTGGCGGGAAGGTCTCCTTCACCCACCTCATCGGGTACGCGATGGTGCAGGCCCTCAAGGCCATGCCGTCGATGAACTACTCCTTCCAGGAGAAGGACGGCAAGCCGACGCTGGTCAAGCCCGAGCACATCAACCTGGGCCTGGCCATCGACCTGGTCAAGCCCAACGGTGACCGCCAGCTCGTCGTCGCGGCCATCAAGAAGGCGGAGACGCTCAGCTTCTTCGAGTTCTGGCAGGCGTACGAGGACATCGTCCGCCGCGCCCGCAACAACAAGCTGACGATGGAGGACTTCACCGGAGTCACCGCGTCGCTGACCAACCCGGGCGGCATCGGCACCGTCCACTCCGTGCCCCGCCTGATGCCCGGCCAGGGCCTCATCGTCGGCGTCGGCGCGATGGACTACCCGGCGGAGTTCCAGGGCACCTCGCAGGACACCCTGAACAAGCTGGGCATCGCCAAGGTCATGACGCTGACCAGCACGTACGACCACCGCGTGATCCAGGGCGCCGCCTCCGGCGAGTTCCTGCGCATCATGAACCAGCTGCTGCTCGGCGAGAACGACTTCTTCGACGACATCTTCAAGTCGCTGCGCATCCCCTACGAGCCGGTGCGCTGGCTGCGCGACATCGACGTCAGCCACGACGACGACGTCACCAAGGCGGCCCGGGTCTTCGACCTGATCCACGCCTACCGGGTGCGCGGCCACGTCATGGCCGACACCGACCCGCTGGAGTACGAGCAGCGCAAGCACCCCGACCTCGACATCATCGAGCACGGGCTGACGCTGTGGGACCTGGAGCGGGAGTTCGCCGTCGGCGGCTTCGCCGGCAAGACCATGATGAAGCTGCGCGACATCCTGGGCGTGCTGCGCGACTCGTACTGCCGCACCACCGGCATCGAGTTCATGCACATCCAGGACCCCAAGCAGCGCAAGTGGATCCAGGACCGGGTCGAGCGCGGGCACTCCAAGCCGGAGCGCGAGGAGCAGCTGCGCATCCTGCGCCGGCTGAACTCCGCCGAGGCGTTCGAGACGTTCCTGCAGACCAAGTACGTCGGCCAGAAGCGGTTCTCCCTGGAGGGCGGCGAGTCCGTCATCCCGCTGCTGGACGCGGTCATCGACTCGGCCGCCGAGTCGCGCCTGGACGAGGTCGTCATCGGCATGGCCCACCGCGGCCGGCTGAACGTCCTCGCCAACATCGTCGGCAAGTCGTACGCGCAGATCTTCCGCGAGTTCGAGGGCAACCTCGACCCGAAGTCGATGCACGGCTCCGGCGACGTGAAGTACCACCTGGGCGCCGAGGGCACCTTCACCGGCCTGGACGGCGAGCAGATCACGGTCTCGCTGGCCGCCAACCCCTCGCACCTCGAAGCGGTCGACCCGATCGTCGAGGGCATCTCCCGCGCCAAGCAGGACATCATCGGCAAGGGCGGCACGGACTTCACCGTCCTGCCGGTCCAGCTGCACGGTGACGCGGCGTTCGCGGGCCAGGGCGTGGTCGCCGAGACGCTGAACATGTCGCAGCTGCGCGGCTACCGCACCGGCGGCACCGTGCACATCGTGATCAACAACCAGGTCGGCTTCACCGCCGCGCCGGAGTCGGCCCGCTCCTCCATGTACGCCACGGACGTGGCCCGCATGATCGAGGCGCCGATCTTCCACGTGAACGGTGACGACCCGGAGGCCGTGGTGCGCGTCGCGCGCCTCGCCTTCGAGTTCCGCCAGGCGTTCAACAAGGACGTCGTCATCGACCTGATCTGCTACCGGCGCCGCGGTCACAACGAGACCGACAACCCGGGCTTCACGCAGCCGCTGATGTACGACCTGATCGACAAGAAGCGCTCGGTGCGCAAGCTCTACACCGAGTCGCTGATCGGCCGCGGCGACATCACGCTGGAGGAGGCCGAGCAGGCCCTCCAGGACTTCCAGGGCCAGCTGGAGAAGGTCTTCACCGAGGTCCGCGAGGCCACCACCGCCCCGGCCGCCCCCGAGGTGCCGGAGCCGCAGGCCGAGTTCCCGGTCACGGTGGAGACCGCGATCTCCCAGGAGGTCGTCAAGCGGATCGCCGAGTCCCAGGTCAACATCCCCGAGCGGGTCACCGTCCACCCGCGCCTGCTGCCGCAGCTGCAGCGCCGCGCGGCCCAGGTGGAGGACGACACGATCGACTGGGGTACGGGCGAGACCCTCGCCTTCGGCTCCCTGCTGATGGAGGGCACCCCGGTCCGCCTGTCGGGCCAGGACTCCCGCCGCGGCACCTTCGGCCAGCGCCACGCGGTGCTGGTGGACCGGGAGACCGGCGAGGACTACACCCCGCTGCTCTACCTGTCCGAGGACCAGGCGCGCTTCAACGTCTACGACTCGCTGCTGAGCGAGTACGCGGCGATGGGCTTCGAGTACGGCTACTCGCTCGCCCGCCCCGAGGCGCTGGTCATGTGGGAGGCGCAGTTCGGTGACTTCGTCAACGGCGCGCAGACCGTCGTCGACGAGTTCATCTCCTCGGCCGAGCAGAAGTGGGGCCAGACCTCCGGCGTCACCCTGCTGCTGCCGCACGGCTACGAGGGCCAGGGCCCGGACCACTCCTCGGCCCGCATCGAGCGCTTCCTGCAGCTGTGCGCGCAGAACAACATGACCGTCGCCATGCCGACGCTCCCGTCGAACTACTTCCACCTGCTGCGCTGGCAGGTGCACAACCCGCACCACAAGCCGCTGGTCGTCTTCACCCCGAAGTCGATGCTGCGTCTGAAGGCCGCGGCGTCGAAGACGGCGGAGTTCACCACGGGCGGCTTCCGGCCGGTGATCTCGGACGACGCGGCGAAGGCCGAGGACGTCACCAAGGTCGTCTTCTGCTCCGGCAAGGTCTACTACGACCTGGAGGCGGAGCGGGTCAAGCGCGGCGCGTTCGACACGGCGCTGGTCCGTATCGAGCGGCTGTACCCGCTGCCCGGCAAGGAGCTCCAGGCGGAGATCGCCAAGTACCCGAACGCGGGCAAGTACCTGTGGGTGCAGGAGGAGCCGGCGAACCAGGGTGCGTGGCCGTTCCTGGGTCTGAACCTGATCGACCACCTGGACCTGTCCGTCGGCGCCGACGTGCCGCACGGCGAGCGTCTGCGCCGCATCTCGCGGCCGCACTCCTCGTCGCCGGCCGTGGGCTCCGCCAAGCGCCACCAGGCCGAGCAGGCCGCGCTGATCGCCGAGGCGTTCGACGCGTAACCCGCGACCAATGGTGTGACAGCCCGGGGCCCCGCCGCGAACGCTCGACGTTCGTGGCGGGGCCCCGGGCTTTTCCGCAGGTGCGGTGGGCTCAGACCGGCTGCGGTTCGAAGTCCCAGTACGGGCGGCGCCTGCGGCGGGCGGAGAGGGTGTGCGGGTGTTCGGCGCCCAGTGTCTCGGTGAGCTGCTGTACGGCCTGCTGTTCCAGCTTGGACGCGTCCTGGCCGCGCCGTAGCGCCCGCAGGTCGTCGGCGAGTGCCGTCTTGGCGGAGAGCGTCAGCGGGTGGGTGTCGCCGAGCACCTGCTTGGCGCGCTCCAGCGTCTCCCGGCTCAGCTGCGCGGCGCTCTCCTCGTCGTCGACGCGGTTGCGGGCGCCGGCGGCGTTCAGGGCGCAGCCCAGCGTCCAGGGGTGGTCGGGGCCGACCGCCCGGGTCATGCCCTTGAGGGCCTGTTCGGCGATGGCCAGCGCGTTGTCGCGCTCGCCGAACTCCCAGCAGACCAGGCCGGTGTTGCCGAGCGCGCCGACGGTGAACGGGTGGGCCTCGCCGACCAGGGTGCGGTAGCGGTCGGCGGCCTCTTCGCCCAGCGCCCTGGCTGTGCCGAGGTCGCCGTGCTCGCGCAGGAACGTGGCGTAGTTGGCCTGCATCATGAGCGTCTCGGGGTGCCGGGGGCCGTGCACCCGGCGGGAGCGCTCCACCACGTCGCCCATGAGCGTGTCGGCCTGGGTCACGGCGCCGGAGCGGCGCAGGCACAGTGCGAGGTTGTGCTCGGCGCGCAGGGTCAGCGGGGTGTGTTTGCCCATGACCTGGTGGTAGAGCCGTACGTTCAGCTCCTGGCGGGACAGGGCGTCGGTGTAGCGGCCGAGCAGGCGCAGCATCCGGGCGTAGGAGTAGGCGGCGCCGAGGGTGAGGTGGTGCCGGGCGCGCAGTTCGCGCTCCCAGACGAGCAGCACCTCGCCGAAGAGTTCGAGGGCGTCCTGGTAGCGGCCCATGGCGCTGAGCGCGGAGGCGAGGTTGCTGCGGGAGGAGAGCGTGAGCGGCGCCTCGGGGCCGAGCAGTTCCGTACGGCCCCGGACGACGGACTCGAAGATGTCCATCGCCTGCCCGTACGAGCCGAGCGCCATCAGGGTGCCGGCGAGGCCGTCCTGGGCGCGCAGCAGCGCGCCGTCGCCCGGCTCCCGCTCGGCGGCCAGTTCCTCGACGACGGCGCTGCCGACCGCCTCGGCCTCCCGGTAGCGGCCCAGCCTGCGCAGCATGTTGGCGTGCTGGTGGGTGACCACGAGCATGGTGCGCTGGGTGGGGTGGATGCGCGTACGCCAGCGGGAGAGGAACTGCTCGCACAGACGCAGGCCGATGCGGTACTCACCGCGGACCCGCAGGTACTCGACACAGTTCAGCAGCAGCTCCTGGACGGAGGTCTCCGGGCTGTCCAGCACACCGGCCGGCTCCAAGTGCGGGATGAGGGCGGCGTACTGCTCCCAGGTCCGGGTGTCGGAGGGGCTCTGCGGGTCGGCGGTGGCCAGCACCCGGCAGGCCGTGGCGGACATCGCGTCCCGCTCGTCCTCCGCCATGTCGCTGCGCAGGAAACGGTGGTAGAGCCGGTGCATCTGCGCGGTCTCCACGGCGGGGTCCGAGGTGGTCTGCGCGATCTGGTAGTCCAGGCGTACGGCGGTGGACTCGGTGAGCCGGCGCAGGGCCGTGTTCCAGGCGATGGGTTCGGCGGCCAGGTCGGCCAGGTATTCGGGCAGGTCACCGCGCCGGGCGCGGGCGAGCATGGGCACCGGGATGGCGTCGGGCGCGAAGAACGCGAAGAGCTTGAGCAGTTCGACGGCGGCGGGGCTGCGCTCGCGCAGCGTGTTCAGCGTTATGGCCCAGCTGGTCTGGAAGGCCATCGGGTAGTCGGTGGAGATGCGGATGCCGACCAGGCTCGGCTCGCCGCGGCGGATCAGCTCGATGTACTCCTTGGGCGCCATCGGGTTGGCGTCCAGCCAGGCGGCGGTCTGGGCGAGCAGCAGCGGCAGGTCCTGCACGGCGTCGGCGAGCAGGTCGGCTTCCATGGTGGTCAGCCGCGGGGCGCGGCGCCGCGCGTAGGCGCAGGACTCGATGCGGGTGAAGGGCAGCACCTCGATCTCCTGGGCGCTGCCGGAGCCGGACCAGTCACGGGTGAGGGTGGTGATCAGGACGTGTCCGCGGCCGTCCGGCACCAGGTCCTCGATCTGCTCCATGTCGTCGGCGCTGTCGAAGATCAGCAGCCAGCGGCGGTACGGGCGGCCGACGCGCAGCGCCTCGTGGACGGCGCGGATGCGGTCGCCCAGTTCCTGGCCGACGGGCAGGCCGAGGCGGGTGGCCAGCTCGGCGAGCTGTTCGCGGGCCGCGCCGCGGTTGGTGGCGCTGATCCACCAGACCACGTCGTAGTCGTTGCCGAAGCGGTGGGCGTACTCGGCGGCGATCTGGCTCTTGCCGACGCCGGAGATGCCGTACAGGGCGATGCGGGTCTCCAGCGGCTGGCCGGCGCCGGGCACCGGGCCCGCCAGCCTGCCGTGCAGCTCCTCCAGCGCGGTGTCGCGGCCGGTGAAGCGGTTGTTGCGGCGGGGGATGTTCCAGATCTCGGGCGGGTCGTTGGGGAAGCGGGGCGCGTTGGCGGCGGGCTCGGCGGTGCGCCGGCCGGCGGTGGGGACGCCGAGGCGGTTCAGGACGCGGCGGTTGGCCTCGACGGCGTCCAGGTCGCGCAGGTCGGCGGGGCGCAGCATGGAGGCGGTGGCGGGCAGCCGCTGGGTGGCGACGCTGACGGCGGCGAACCGGTCGGAGTGCTCCGGTACGACGTCCTGGAGGGCGGCCGTCCACTCTTCGTGCGTCTTGGGGCCGAGCTTGAAGTACCAGTCGTCCAGCACCATGAGCAGGCGGCCCTCGGCCGCGAGCAGGCCGGCCAGCTCCTCGGTGAGGGGGCTGTCGGCCGGGGGGTCCCAGCGCAGCATGGTGGTGCCGTGCCCGAGCTGTTCCAGCTGGTGTGAAATCCAGGCCGCCCACGGCCGGTTGAACCCCGCATAGCTGATGGTGATGTGTTCTGCGGAGCCGGTGTTACCGGACTGATCGACCATGCGACCGTCTCCTCGGTATGCGGTGGTTCGCGCGTGCGCGAGCTGGCTGTTCGGCACGATAGCCCAAGTATCGCCCACCGCGGCGACGCCACGTCAGGTCTTGTACTCCGTACGCCAGTTGACGTTCGCGGGGGCCGCGCCGGGGGGCCGGTCCACGCGGAGCTCGGCGTGGAGCCGGGCGGCGATGTGCCGGATCACCCGTTCCAGGTCGGCGCAGTACACGGACGGGTTACGGAAGCCGCTGCCGCCGGCCCGGTAGCGGTGGGCGTAGTTGCCGCCGCCGCACACCGTCATCAGCGCGCAGGCGCGGCACCGGGCGCACAGGCCGTCCGCGCCGAGGCGGCGGGCGGCCATCCCGGGGTGGCCCAGCGCCTCGTCGAAGCTGTTGCGGAAGACGTCCAGGCCGGTGGTGGCGGCCCCTTCGTAGGCCGATTTCAGGGAGTCGACCTGTTCGATGGCGCCGTCGGTGTCGACGATGAGCGCGACGACGGGCGACAGGCCGACCGCCTCGCTGGTGCTGGGGCGGCCCAGCAGCAGGCCGATGATCTCGGTGAAGAGACGGACCCGGGGAGCCGGCTGCCGCTCGGCCCACCACAGGTCGAAGACGGTGCACAGCCAGTCGCCGTACGGGGTGCGGCCGGCCGGGCCCGGTGGCAGCGGCGGGCGGCTGGTCCAGTTGGCGTGCGGGAGGAGGAAGTCGAGCATCGGGGGGCCGAGCGCGCGCAGCGAGCCGTAGACCCGGGCGGGGTCGGAGGTGAGGTCGATGGTGCACAGGATGCCCGCGAAGACGTCGGGGCGGCGGGCCAGCAGGCGGGCGGCGCGGGACGCCGCGGGCCAGGAGGCGCGGCCCGCGTGGTCGACGCGGCGGCGGTTGAGGCCCGGGGTGCCGCCGTCCAGGCTGAGGCCGATGCGGAAGCCCGCGCCGGCCAGGGTGTCGAGCGTCGGCGGGGTGAGCAGGGTGCCGTTGGTCTGTACGCCCAGGTGCGCGCGGCAGCCGGCGGGGAGCGCGGCGCGCAGTGCGGCGGCCTGGTCGAGGAGCGGTCCGGGGCCGGTGAGCAGGGGTTCGCCGCCGTGCAGGTCGATGCGGATCTCGTCGAGGTGGTGGGCGCGTACGTGCTCGGCGATGCGCAGCGCGGTCTGGCGTACGGTGCCGGGCGGGGCGTGCAGGGGGCGGTCGCGCCAGCTGTGGTCCTGGCCCGCGTAGATGTAGCAGTAGGTGCAGGCGAGGTTGCAGCGGCTGTGCGTCTTCAGGACGAACTGCCGGAAGGGGACCACGGTCCGAAGGCTCTGGCACACCACGACGCCGCCCCCTGCCCGCGTCCGACGTCCGGGCACCCCGGAGTCGGCCCGCTGTCGCCATACATGGCTCGGCCGCCGGGAGACATGCGCGGGGCATCGACAACTGGCCGGATACGCGGCCTGGTTGTCCGGATACCGCCGCCCGGCCGGGGCGCGGCTCTCTCAGCGGTCGCCGGGGTCCCCCGGGCCGTCGTCGTAGTAGGCCACCGCTTCCGCGGCGGATGCCCAGGTGCGCAGCAGGAGGGCCGCCACCTCGCCCAGCACCGGGTGGCCCGTCCGCTCGGCCACCGCGGCCACATCGACACCGCCGAAGTCCGGCAGCGGCTCGGCCGACGGGCCGGACGGCTCGGCCGGCGCGGCGGGGGCCGTACCGGTGACGGGGACTGTCGCCACGCTGTTCTCCTCTGGGCCGGGTGGACGGGTGTGTTCCCGCGCGCCCGAGCGCGGAAACACCCGGGCCGGCCGGGTCAGCCGATCATTCGGACGGTTCCAGGGCGCGCATCCGCGCCCACGTAAGCCGGGCCTCGGGGCCGTTCTCCTCGGACGCGCGCTGCCACTGCTCCCAGCTCTCCCGGTAGGCGTCGAGCGCCGCCTGCGGGCCCGCGGTGTGCTCCAGGACCCCGGCCCGCCGGTGGTGGGCGCGGGCGGCCGGCAGGGGGCTGGCCGCGCGCTCGGCGTCGGCCGCGGCCCGGCGGTAGCAGGCGGCGGCGCGGTCGTGCCGCTCGCGGGAGCCGAAGCGCCGGTCGAGCGCGAGCTGGACGTCCCCGACCTCCAGCCAGGCTTCCGCGCCGACGGCCGGGTCGGACGAGCTGCGCGCGGCCAGCTCCAGGACCCAGTCGGCCTCGTGCAGGTCGGCCAGCGAGGGCTGGCGGTCGTGGCGCAGCCGCAGGGCGCGTCCGAACAGCAGTCGGTGCGCGGCCAGTTCGGGGTCGTGCGGGGCGACCCGGCCGAGGGCCTCGCGCAGCACGTGCACCGCCTCGTTCGCCAGCCGCTTGCCCTGCTCGCCGGGCGGCTCCAGCCGGGCGCGCAGCAGCAGCGCCGCGCCGCGCTCGGCGAGCAGGGAGCTGTGCTCGGGCGAGTCGGGGGTGGTCAGGCGCAGCGCGGCGGCCAGTGCCTCGATGGCCGCGTCGAGGGCGGTGAGGTCGCCGGTGCGGGTGTGCACGGCGCGGTGCGCGGTGGCCGTACGGCTCAGGCTCTCCGCCTCCAGGGCCGGATCGCGCAGGGCGCGGGCGAGCGCGCGGGCGCGCTGGAGGACGGGCAGGACGGTGTCGGGGCCGGTGCCGCCGAGCAGCGCGCGGGCCTGGGCCAGCTCCAGCAGCGTCTCGCAGACGTTGCGGTCGGCGGCGCTGCCCTTGCGGCGCAGCAGGACCGTGGCGGTGTCCAGGTCGGCGGTGGCGCGCAGGGCGAGTGCTCCGGTGTGCGCCTCGCCGGTGTCCTCGCCGCAGGCGCGGCGTGCCTGGTCGAGCAGGACGCCGCCGCGCGCGGCGTAGATCTCGCCGGGCACCTGCTCGCCGCTGGGCCACTGTTCGAGGAGGATGGTCAGGGCGTGCTCGGCCTCGTGGAGCGGGTCGCCGGGCCGGCCGGTTGCGGCCGTGGGCAGCGCGGCCAGCCGCCGCAGGACTTCGGTACGCAGCACCATGCTCTCCAATACGCGGGGGTCCAGCAGGCTCATCAGCCCGCATGCGGTGTCCAGGTGGCGCGCGGCGTCCTCCAGCGCACCCCGTTCACCGTCCGGGTACCCCGCGGCGCCGCGCTCCTGCGCGCCGGCGTAGCGCACCCGGGCGAGCACGATCAGGGCTCTGATGCGTGCTTCGCCGTCCCCGTCCGGCGACCGCTCCGGATCGCCGCCGACGGCTTCCGCCGCCGCCCGTACCGCCCGTTCCGCCTCTTGCAGGGCGTCCGGCTGCCGCCACTCGGCCCAGCCGTGCAGCAGTGCGCGGGCGAGGTCGGTGCCCGCGGCGGGCTGCCGCTGCGCCGCCGCGCGCAGCAGACGCACCGCTTCGATCAAGTCCCGTACCGTGCCGTCCTGTTCGTAGCGCTCCAGCAGCGCGGCACCCTCGGCGGCGGGGCCGTCGGGTGCGTACGGCAGCCGGGCGGGCGCCCGGAGGGCCGGTTCGAACCGGCGCAGGACCCGCTCGGAGATCCGTGCGAACGGCTCGGGCACGGCGCGCTGCCCGGTCGTCGGCTCCCGGCCGCTGCCGGAGAGCATGGCGACGGCCACCGCGGGGAAGTTGCGGGCACTGCGGCCGAACGTGCGCTCGATGTAGAGGGAGCAGTGCTTGAGGACGAGGGCGGCCTCGCCCGCGCTCAGGCGGCTCAGCAGCTCGTCCCGTACGCCGGGCGCGAACTCGTACCAGGGGCCGCCTGCCGCGCCGTCGCGGCCGGTCGGCCGGCCCTCGTCGGGAAGCTGCTCGACCAGGCCGCTGAGCAGCACCTCCGCCAGCTCGGTGGGGCCGGTCTGGGGCAGCATGGCGCGCTGGACGAGCTGGATGACGGGCAGCGCGAGCGGTACGGCCGACAGGTGGACGGCCAGGTGGCGGGCGTCCGGCGAGGCGGCCTGCTCGAACTCGGCCACCAGCTGGGCCGGTTCGGGGCGCTCCGCGGGGCGCGTGAGGTCCGTACCGAGGCCGTGGTCGCCGCGTACGACGGCGGCGGCGCCGCGCAGCGAGAGGCCCGGCTCGGCCGCGACCAGCCGGGCCCAGGAGCCGAGGGCGGCGGGCGCGGCCGACAGGACCGGTACGGCGCGCTCGCGGGCGTCGCCCGGCCGGCGCCCGGCCTCGGACGGGGTGCGACGGCGGCGCCGGGCGGGCCGGAAGTCCAGGGCCCGGTACGGGCCCTGGCGCCGCACGAGCGTGCCCGCGACGGCCGGGAGCAGGGTGCGCGCCCACATCCGCTGCGGCAGCGGCTGCACCACGGCGAGCGGCGCGTCGGCCGCCCAGCGGTACAGCAGCCGCTGGATGCGCCCGTCCCGCCACAGCGGGCCCGCGCAGTCGCTGACGACGAGGGTGAGGTGGTGGCCCGTGGGGTCGTGCAGCTGGTCGGCGGGGCGCAGCGGCGCGTCCCGGCCGGGGCCGGCGGCGACGCCGACCTCACCGCCGTGCGGGTGGAGGTAGTGCACCGTGACGTCGCGGAAGGCGCCGACCCGTTCGCAGACCTGCCGCAGGTCGTGCAGCATCTGCTCCCATACGGCCATGGAGGACGAGCCGTCCATCAGCAGGCGCAGGCTCGCCGCGCGGCGGCGGACGCCGCGCAGCACCGGGATGATCAGTTCGGCGTGTGCGGAGAGGTCGGCGGTGGCGTCCTCGTCCAGCTCCCGGCGGGCCGGGGCGACCGGCGGGTGGTAGCGCTGGACCGGGCGCAGGGCGCGCTGGAGCGGCAGCAGTCCCGGGAAGGCGGAGGCGACGGGGATGCCGACCTCGCCGAGCCGCCCACGGCCGGGGGCGAGGGTGCGGTCGTCCTGCGCGGGCAGCAGTTCCACCTCCGGGCGGCGGGGGCGGTCGCGCGCGGCGGGCTCCGTACGGGACGGCATGTCCCGGGACGGTTCGCGGCCGCGCGGGTCCACGGAGAAAGTGGCCGGTTTTGGCCTGTGTCCGGCGGGCGGAGTGCCCCCGTCGGCGGTTTCCCCGTCGTCGCCGGAGGGGGCGGGGGTGATCCACCGGGACAGCCACAGGGCGTCCGCCATGGCGCGGGCGTCGGCGGGCAGACCGGCCGCGCGCAGCCGCGCGACGATCTCACCGAGAGGGCCGAAGCCCGGTCCGCCGGCCGGCACCCCGGATCACCTGGTCCGATCCAGAGGCCGCAGCAGTTCGGCCGTCAGGCGCCGCCGCGTCTCCTCCTCGTCCTCGTCGGCCCAGCCGGCCTTCTGTGTCAGGTGGATGGCGTTGAGCAGCTGGTCCACGGCGCGCACGTCGCCCGGCTCGCGGTCCAGGAAGCGGTCGATCAGCGACTCGTAGTCGGCGGCCGCGCTCTCGCCGAAGTGCGCCCGGACCATGTCCGCGAGGCGCTCCTTGTCCGGCGTGGGGATGTTCAGGTGGATGCAGCGGCGCAGCAGGGGCGCGGGGAAGTCCCGCTCGCCGTTGCTGGTCAGCACGATGAAGGGGAAGGCGCGGCAGCGCACCCGGCCGTCGCGCACGGTCACATGGCCGCCGTCGTCGCCGAGCACCTGCACCTCGGGGGCGGATCCGGCCAGCCGCTCCAGCTCCGGAATCCGGAACTCCCCTTCCTCCAGCACGTTGAGCAGGTCGTTCGGGAGGTCGATGTCGCTCTTGTCCAGCTCGTCGACGAGCAGCACCCGGGGCTTCGCGGCGGGCAGCAGGGCCGTGCCGAGCGGGCCGAGGCGGATATAGCGGCCGATGCCGCCGCCGGGCTCGTCCGGCGGCTCGGGACGGTCCGCCGCGGGGCTGTCGGCGGTCGGCCCGCCGGCCGCCTGCGGCCGGGCCGCGCGGGCGATCTGGATGTCCTGGAGGCGGCCGATCGCGTCGTACTCGTACAGCCCGTCGCGCAGCGAACTGCGGCTGACGATGGACCAGTTCAGCACCCGGCCCAGGCCCAGTTCGTACGCGACCGAGTGCGCCAGGGTGGACTTGCCGCTGCCCGGGGCGCCGGTGACGAGCAGCGGGCGGCGCAGATAGAGCGCGGCGTTGACCAGCTCGCGCTCGGTCTCGCCCGGCCGGTGGTAGCTGGCCTCGCGGCGCTGCACGCCGAGCCTGCGCTCGGACGCGTGGTCGAGGGCGGCGGGCGGCGCCACGAGCGGGCCGCCGTCGAAATCCCGCCAGGGAGGGGGCGGTGGTAACTGCTCGATGCCGTCGTGCGGAGCCCCCGCGCCACGGTAGATGAGCCAGTCGCTCACGTCGGAACTCCTCGTCGCCGGCCGGCCATCGGGCAGGGGCGAAAGGGCCGTGGAAGAACATCCCCGGCAAGCGTCGGCATCCGCTTCCCGCCCTCCCCCGGACCCGTCCCCCTAGCAATCTCTCACGACGCTAGGACAGTAGCCAGCCGGACGGAAGGATGCGGGGCGTTTTCCGGTCTCGGGGGCGTCATGGGGGCGACAATTGCGTGGCCCGGGAGAAGAGTTGAGGGATCGGGTTGCCCGGGTCGTCGTAGAGGAGTACGAGGTCGCGGGCCCAGGAGGCCCCGCCCTCCACGGCCTTGGCGCGCAGCTCCCGCACCAGTTCCGGTATCTCCGCGACCGACGCCGGCGCGCCCAGCAGCTGCCCCACCTCGCGGTGGAACTCGTCGCACGCCCGGTCGCAGTCACGCCCGCCGTGCCCCTCACCGACCCACAGCGCGACCGGATGGCCGGTGTCCAGCGTCCAGCCGACGGCCTCCTGCCCGACCCCGTCCACCACCGAACGGCACAGTGTGGGCACCGCGCCCTCGTCCGCCTCCTCCAGCAGCCGCGACAGGCCCGACGCCGACGCGCGGACCCCGGCCGGCACCCGCAGCCCGGTCAGCCGTCCCGCCGCGGCCAGGCCCTGCCAGCGCCGCAGCCAGGCCGGGTCCACCTCCTGGCGGCGCCCCTGGTCGCGCAGCACCACCGCGCGCGCCGGGCCCAGCGGGCGCAGCCGCGCACTACGGCGCGTCGAGGCGGGCACCCGCCAGCGGTCCGCCGGAGTGTGCCAGTGGTCCTCGGGCACCGCGACCTCCAGGCGCACCCGGACGCCGCCCGCCGCGTCGTCGGCGCGCAGCAGGCGCGGGCCCAGCCGCTGGAGGACCTGGTCACAGGCCTGCTCGAACGTCACCCCGGCCGTCGTCTCCTGGAGCTCGACGCGCTGCCACCGGCCCTGCCCGTACCCTTCGCTGACCGACCAGTTGAACAGCTGCCGGCCGCCCGCGTCGTCGTAGAACAGCGGCTCGAACTCCACCAGCAGCGAGTCGGGGCGGCGCCGCACCGGGCCGATCCGCTCCCGGTCCCTGGGCAGCAGCACGACCGCCTTCGCCGTCACGAACAGGGCCAGCCGCTCGGCGGCCAGGCGGACGCCGTCGCTCTCCTCGCCGGGGGCCCCGCGCGCCTCGTCGGCCGTGCGCTGCGCGACGATGCGCAGGTAGTGCACGAAGGCGCACAGCTCCGTGTACGGGTCGCTGCCCTGGTACAGCGCGCCGTGCCCGTCCCGCCAGGTCCGCAGCGCCCACGGACCCGTACGGCCGGCACGGCCCGCCGGGTCCGCGCAGCCCAGCGCCTCGGCGACCGCGGCGGCCACCACCAGCGGGTCGCGCGGCGCGGGCAGCGACGCCAGCAGGTCGAGCGCCTGCAGCCGCTCCTGCACGCCCCACAGGCGGCCGCGCCCCGACATGATCGCGTGCTGCGCGTCGAACCAGGTGGGCTCGCCCCGGCCGCCGAGGTCCTGGCCGGCCCAGTGCCAGCGGTCGTGCAGGCTCATCAGCGCGTGGTACGGGTCGTCGCCGAGGCCGGTGGCGCCCGGTACCAGATGGTGCGGCGCCAGCTCGCGCAACTCGGTGACCGGCACCGCGAGGCCGACCCGGTCCTCCCGGTGACTGCCCTTGACGATGCCGACGACCTCGCCGCGGTCGCAGTCCAGCAGCGGCCCGCCGGACGCGCCCGGGGTCACGCGGACGTCGCTGCCGAACTGGAGGCCGCGGGCGTCGCGGGCGCCGAAGCGGACGGCGATGAAGGGGTCTACGGGGATGGGGGTGGCGGTGGGGGCGGCGAGTGGGGTGGGCGGTACGTGCGGGGCTGGGGCGGCGGGTGGCTGGTCGTACGGGGTTCCTGGTGCGCCGGGCTGGTCGTGGCCGCGGAAGATGAACGCGTCCTCCAGGAGCGCGGCGGGCTGGTCGCTGAGCCAGGCGCACGGGTGCGCGGTGTTCTCGTCGAGCAGGCGCAGGAGGGCCAGGTCTATGCGGGGGCCCGGGGCAGGGGCGGGGGCGGCCGGATCGGGACCGGCCGGGGCGGGGTCGTCGGGGCCGGGGGCGTTCCGGGCCGGGGCCGGTCTCTCGTCCGGTCCCCCACCGGGTGGGGAGGCCGGCGCCGGGCGGCTCAGGTCGTACTCCAGTCGCGCGGCGACCACCCGGCCGTCGAACGCCACCCCGACCTCCCCGGCCGGGCCCGTGACGCGGCGCCGGCCGTCCCCGCTGGTGAGCACATGGGCGCAGGTCAGCACCCACCCGGGGGCGACGAATACCCCGCTGCCCCACAAAGGGGCCGGGTGCACGCCGGGGGCCGGGCGGATGGCGACGGTGGCCCGGCCCGCGTGGCCGAGCAGGAGCGCGTACTTCTCGCGGTCGGCGTGCTCACCGCGGGCGGAGGCGTGTCCGCCGTCCCGGGGCGCCATCATGCGCCCGAATCGTGCGGTCCTCGGCCGGGGGTGCGGCCGGTGTCCGGGGCGGGGTCGGTGTCCGGGGCCGGGGCCGTGTTCGGGGCGGGGCCGGTGTCCGGGGCGAGGCTCTCCTCGGGTGCCTCCTTGCGGCGCCAGGTGAGCGTCACCGACAGGTTCGCCTTGGCCTCGCCGTCTGCCAGCAGTGCCACCGCCCGGCCGGGCTTGGCCGCCACCTCCACGCCGAAGCTCACGCTGGTCTCGTCCGGCGCCACCCGCTCCGTCGCCGCGCGCAGGCTCGCCGCGACCCCGCCGACCAGCTCCCGCAGCCCCTCCACGCGCGCTCCGAGCGCGCTCCAGGCCCCTACGTCGTCGAATTCCCCGTCCGGCTCACCCGCGACGTCCAGCCGGGAGACCCGGGCCCAGACCGCCGTCCCGTCGGGCAGCTCGATGAGATGTGCGCGATCGCGCATCACGGCCTCCTGCTCCCCCTGAGCGGCAATGTCGCACTGCCCCAGGGCCGTTGACAGGTGATCAGGTTAGCCCCAGGGTGCGAGTGACGCGAGGGGTCGCGGCGGCTGCCTATCCTGGCCGGGAACGTCCCGAAAACCTGGTGGAGAGCACGTGTATTTCACGGATCGCGGTATCGAGGAGCTGGAGAGCCGGCGCGGTGAGGAAGAGGTCACCCTCGGCTGGATCGCGGAACAGCTCCGCACCTTTGTCGACCTCAATCCCGACTTCGAGGTTCCGGTCGAGCGGTTGGCGACGTGGTTGGCTCGGTTGGACGATGAGGAGGACGAGTAGGCGCTGCGCTTGCGCCTTTGGCGCGAGGGCTTGGCCGGGGTGCGCGTTGTGCGCTGTCTGTCCTTCCAGCCGTCGTGGCTGGGGGCTGACAGGCGGGCGTGAGTGTCCTGGCAGGGCCGGGCATGGGGGGTGCCCCCATGCCCGGCCCTTTTGTCGTTGGCCCGGGGGCGGCCGGCCGTCGGGCACTTGGCCAACGGACGCGGCGCGATATATCGTGTTAGCGGATACGCGATATGTTGCGTTGCCGTCGTTTCTTGGGGAGGCCAGGACATGTCAGCCCGGACCGAGTGGTCGGTCTCCGAGCCGCGCACGCTGGAGATCGAGGAGCCTGTCGACGCGCTTGAGGTGCGTGTGGTCGGCGGGACCGTCAATGTCGTCGGTACGGCGGACGGCGGTGCGGCCCGTGTGGAGATAAGTGAGCTGTCGGGGCCGCCGCTGGTGGTCCGGCAGGAGGCGGGGACGCTCACCGTCACGTACGAGGATCTGCCCTGGAAGGGCTTCTTGAAGTTTCTCGACCGCAAGGGCTGGCACCGCAGCGCGGTCGTCTCGGTCACGGTGCCCGCCGCCACCCGGGTCGCGGTCGGTACGGTCGGCGCGGGCGCGGTGATCTCGGGGATCTCCGGGCGTACGGAGCTGCGCGGGGTGTCCGGCGACACCACCCTGGTCCGTCTGACCGGTCCCGTGCGGGCCGAGACGGTCTCCGGCCGGGTCGAGGGGCAGGCCGTCACCGGTGACCTGCGCTTCAGCTCCGTATCCGGTGATCTGACGCTCATCGAGGGCTCCGGCGGATTCGTGAAGGCGGACTCGGTCAGCGGGGACATGGTCCTGGATCTCGACCCGGCGGCCCGGGGGACGGACGTGCGGCTGACCACGGTCTCCGGCGAGGTCGCCATTCGGCTGCCCGCCCCGGGTGACACCGAGGTCGACGCGAACACCACCAGCGGTACGGTCGCCAACGCCTTCGACGATCTGCGGGTCAGCGGGCAGTGGGGGGCCAAGCGGATCGCGGGCCGGCTCGGCTCGGGCAGCGGGTCATTGCGGGTCACGACGGTGTCCGGAGGGCTGGCCCTGTTGCGCCGCCCGCCGTCGGACGAGCAGGACGAGGAGCCGTACGACGGTGAATCCCCCCGCTCCGGGCCCCCGCGCCACGACGTCCAGGACGACTCCCCCGCCGACAGGAAGGTGCTCTGAAGCCATGGCCCCCGTCTTCGCCCACGGCCGCCTCCGCCTCTACCTCCTCAAGTTGCTGGACGAGGCCCCGCGGCACGGTTACGAGATCATCCGGCTGCTGGAGGAACGCTTCCAGGGCCTGTACGCGCCGTCCGCCGGCACGGTCTATCCGCGGCTGGCCAAGCTGGCGACCGAGGGGCTGGTGACCCACACCACCGAGGGCGGCCGCAAGGTTTACGCGATCACCGAGGCGGGCCGGGCGGAGCTGGCGGACCGCGGTGGTGAGCTGGCGGATCTGGAGATGGAGATCCGGGAGTCGGTGGCGGCGCTGGCCTCGGACATCCGGGAGGACGTGCGCGGTTCGGCCCGGGACCTGCGGCGCGAGATGCGCGAGGCGGTGCGGGAGGCACGGGGGGACCGGCGGGAAGCGGGCAAGGGCGGCGCGGAGCCCGGCTTTCCCGACGCGGCCGACTACTTCGAGGGGCGCTCCGGCGACAAGGAGGCGTGGCGGCAGGCGAAGGACGAGTTCCGCCGCGCGAAGGAGGAGTGGAAGGAGCAGGCCCGGCGGGCCAAGGAGGAGAGCCGGCGGGCGAAGCAGGACGCGCAGCGGGCCCGCAAGCAGGCCAGGGACGCCCGGATGTTCGTACGCGACGAGGTGCAGGAGGCCATCAAGCGCGTACAGGAACAGACCCAGGAGCACGTACGCACCGGGGACTGGGCGGGCGCGCTGCGCGAGGCGCTGTCGGAGGTCTCGCGTGAGATGGGCCGTTTCGGCGCCGCGGGCGAGGCGGCGGACGCGGACCGGCCGGGCGGCCCGGAGGAGCGGGAGCCGGCGGGCGCGGTCCGGGTGGGCCTCGTCAAGGAGGACGTGGCGGCGGGGGACGGTTCGGGCGCGGTGTGGCCGGAGGGGGCCGGGCGGGCGGTCGTGGAGCCGGCGTGGGCGTCGGAGCCCGGTTCCGGCGATCCGGCCCGGGACTTCGACCGGCTGCTGGACCGTTTCCGGGACGACCTGCGGGACGCCGCGCGCGATCACGGCGTGACCGACGAGCAGTTGAAGGACGTACGTCGCCGTCTGTCCTGGACCGCTGCGCACGTCGGAGCGTTGCTGCGTGACCCGGAGGCATATGCGGGCGGGCCGGAGCCGCCGCACTGACCTCCCGGGATGATCGCCCGGCGATTACGCAGAGTTGCCCGCGAGGGTCTGGATTCACCGCACGTAATCGGGGAACTCAGACCCTCGCACGGCTTTTTGCCCGACGCCGGGTCCCGCCGCGAGAAATCGCAGACCTGTGGCCGTGTCCGCCTTTACAGTCAACTCTCCTTGTCTGAACGGATCTTGAAGGCCAAGAGGTAAGCGATGTCGGAATACCCCGCCGTGGCCCGCCGGATGTGGCGTCAGCTGGAGCCCGTCCACGCCATTCTCTACTTCGCACCGGAGGCGTTCGAGGAGGCCGCGGCCCTCGGCTACGACACCGATTCCCGCTGGCCCAGCTACTTCGCCTGGCGCACGGCACCGCTCGGCGCGGCGGGTCCCGAACTGGTGGCCGCGACGTTCTACAGCTTCAGTCCGCGGATGATTTCCCGGTACGTGCCGGCGATCTGGTCGACGGCGGCGCCGGGCAAGATACTGGACGCGCGGCTCCAGGCGGTGGACCGCATACTGACCGGCCTGATGAGAACCGGCCGGATGTCCGCCGCCCAGATCGCCGAGGCGGCCCAACTCGCCCGGCAGGCCGCCGAGAACGCCTCCACGGCGGCCCGCCCGCTGGCCGCCGCCAACCGCGACCTGCCCTGGCCGGACGCCCCGCACCTGGCGCTCTGGCACGCCATCACGGTGCTGCGCGAGCACCGCGGCGACGGCCATCTGGCGGCTCTGCTGACGTACGACCTGGAGCCGTGCGAGGCGCTGGTGTCGTTCGCCGCGATAGGCGCGGCGCCGAAGGCCAACTTCAAGGGACGCGGCTGGACTTCGCAGGAGTGGAGCGACGCGCACGACCGGCTGGCCGCGCGCGGCTGGATCGCTCCGGACGGCCGTCCGACGGAGCGGGCCCGTGAGGGGCGGGACGAGGTCGAGCGCATGACGGACCGGCTGGCCGCCGGTCCGTGGCGGGCGCTGGGCCGGGCCCGCGCCGAGCGGCTCGCCCAGTTGCTGAACCCGCTGCTGGGGGCGATCGCGGACGCCGGTCTGCTGCCGCGGCACGGGACGCTGGGGACCGGGGCGGTGCAGGTCGCGTATCCGTAGCGCGGGTCCCGTACGGAGCGCGGGTCCGGCCCCCTGTCAGCGGGCCGCGGCCTGCTGCTCCAGGGCCCGTACGACATCGGCGTGGGTGACGCCGTGTTCGGCCAGTACGGACGCGGCGAGGCCCGGCCCGGCCACCATGGCGAGCAGCAGGTGCTCGTCGCCGATGTGCTTGTCCCCGCGGCCGAGCGCGACGCGCAGGGACCGCTCCAGCACCGCCTTGGCCTCGGGGCCGAACGGCCCGCGGAGCGAGCGCCCGCGCCGCGCGGGCGCCCGGGAGGCGGCGTCCAGGGCGCCTTCGCCGTGTTCGCGCTCCACCCGTGAGACGACTTCCGACACGTCGATGCCGAGCCCCGCCAGCGCCTCCGCGTCGGCGGCCGTCAGGCCGCCCCGCCGGCGCGCCTGGCTGAGCGAGGCCTCCACGGACGTCCGGCGCTCCCGCAGTCCGAGGATGCCGAGCGCCTCGGCGCCCGGCGAGCCGCTGCCGTCCAGCAGGGCGAGCAGCAGCTCCCCTTCGCCGACCGTGCCGGGGCCCGGCCGGGCCGGGTAGGCGGTGGCGCCCCGCACCACGTCGCGGGCGCTCGCCGTGAACCGTTCGAACATCAACGCCTCCCGTGCTTCTTGTGGACCGCCTGCCGGCTGACTCCCAGCTCGGCGGCGATGTCCTGCCATGACCAGCCCTTCGCGCGGGCGCTTCGCACCTGTACGGCTTCCAGCTGCTCCAGCAGCCTGCGGAGCGCGGCGACGGCGCGCAGTCCGATCCGGGGGTCCTGGTCGCCCGCCCGTTCGGCGAGCTTCGTTGCTTCGCTCATGGTGTCAATGTAGGTTGACGATGGGCGGGCGTCAATGATGATTGACACCTGTCTCTCCCGGGTCTTGACCTCAAGTGCGGTTCACATTGGAGGCTGCGCGGCGAGGAACAGGCCCGAGCAGCGAGGAAGCCCGATGATCAGCACGCCCGCCCACCCCGACATCCGCCGCCCGGACGCCGGTACGGTTCTCGTCAGTCCCTGGATCGTGCCCGCGCCGGATCTCCAGCGCCGCGCCGCGGACGCCGTACTCGACACGTGGGAGCGGCAGCAGCGCCCCGCGGCGATGCTGTCGCTCAGCGCCTTCCTGAGCGGCGACGGCAGCCACGTCCTGAATTACGCACAGTGGACGGACGACGACGCGCACCGGGAATGGGTACGCCATCGGCGGCCCGCCGCCATCGACCGTATCGACGAGTTGATTCCCGGCATCCGACGGCCCGGGGTGACCCGGTATGCGCGGTACGGCAGCTACGTATTCCAGGGGACCCCTGGCCGACGCCCCGGCCTGCTGGTCACTCCGACGTTCACGACCACCGGCCCGGCGGCGCAGCGCGCGCTGGCCGACACCGTACTCGCCGCACTGGAGCGGGAAGAGGTCCCGGGTCTGCTCGGCGCCCACCTCCACCTCTCCAAGGGCGGCGGCAGCGTTCTCAACTACGCCGAGTGGGAGGACGACGGCGCCTGGCGGGACTTCGCCGCCAGTGGCGCGGCGGACCGACTGCGTGCGGCCATCGGGGCCGTCGAGGGCGTGACGGCTTCGACGGCCGCGCCCGAGCTTCCGGGTCGGGCGGGTGTCACGCACTACCGCCTGCACGGGAGTCTGGTGAACGTCCCCGCGCCCTGAGCCCGGGGGCGGCGGGCCGGGCCGGTCAGGCGAAGATCCGGTCGAGGTGGTAGTCGATGGCGCCCTGGACCTCGGCCATCGTGCGGCGGCCGTGCAGCACATCGAGGCCGAGCCCGGAGACGCCCGACACCAGCAGATCCGCCTCACGCCCGGGATCTACGCCGGGCCGCACGGCGCCCACCTCCCGGATCAGGGTGGCGACCAGGGATTCCACGACCTGCTCGCCGTGCAGGAACACCTCGGCCGTCGCCGGGTCGGTCAGGCTGCGCACGAAGTACGCGGTGAACACCCGCAGCGCCAGCGCGCGCTGCTCGTCGATCGGGAGGAACTCGACGAGGACCGCGCGCAGTACGGCACGCAGGTCGCCCGCTTCGTACAGGCCCGCCATGCGCGCGCGGGCGCGGCGGTCGTTCTCCTCGTGCAGCATCCGCAGCGCCTCGACGAGCAGGTGGTGCTTGCTGCCAAAGTAGTACTGGACCACACGCAGCGACACCCCTGCCTCCGCCGCGACCTCGCGCATGCTCGCGGCCTCCAGGCCGCGGCCGGCCGCGATCCGCCACACGGCTTCGACGACCTGGCGACGGCGCCGCTCGCGCGCGCCGCCTTCGGGCGGCCGCGGCCCGCCGGACTCCTGTGCCAGGGGGTCCCGGGGCTGCCCGGGGCGCGCCTCCACTGCCGTTCGGGCCTTGCTGCGCCGCCGGTACGCCTTCGCCTGGCAGCTCCGCGAGCAGTACGCGGGTGGCCGCCCACGGACCGCCACGGCCAGCCCGGCACCGCAGACCCGGCACCCGGCCGTCTTTTCGTCACGCATGAAGACAGGTTACCGCACCACGAAAGCGTGACGAATATCAGGAATGGTGAGACAAGTCAAGGATTTCAGGGCGGATTTTTGATACGGTCGTATCCATCGCACGGAGAAGTGCCGTTCCGCAACGGGGAGACGACCATGAACGAAGCCTGGTACCGGCTGCTGTCCATCCTGGTGTTCACCGCGGGCTTCTGGGAGGGGCCCGCCGCCATCCTCTACCGCGTCGTCGGCGACGACCACGGCACTGCCATGCGGCCCGTCAACTACCTCGACAGCCCCTGGAACTACATCGTTTCGGTCGCGGTCATGGTGGTCGCCTTCGCCCTGCTCGCCGTCCTGGACAAGGGGCGCGAGCGGGCGCTGGCGCGCGAGCGGGACGCCGGGGCCGCCCGCGCGCACGAGGGCACGCACGCGGGCTGAGGGCGGCCCCGGCACCGTACGGCCGCCGGGCCCCGGCCGTCAGGTCAGCTCGTAGACCTGCCCGGTCTGGCCGCCCTCGACCGACCGCACGTACGCCGCGGCGACCTGCGCCAGGTCGACCGACGCGATGCCGGGGAAGAAGTCGCCGTAGTCCGCGAGCGATTCGGTGACCACGGTCGGGCTCACGGCGTTCACGCGCTGCGGGGCGATGTCGATCGCGGCGGCCCGTACGAACGACTCCACCGCGCCGTTGGCCATGGCGGCCGCGCTGCTGGTGGGTATCGGGTCGCGGGCGAGCACCCCGGTGATGAGGGTGAAGGAGCCGCGTTCGGCGATACGGGCGGTCCCCTGGCGCACCAGCTCGATCTGGCTGAGTACCTTGCCGCGGAAGCCCGCCGCGTAGTCCTCGGCGTCCATCGCGGCGACCGGCTTGAACGGCGCGTCGCCGGCCGCGCTGACCACCGCGTCCAGGGTCCCGACCCGCTCGGCGGCCCGGTCGTATGCCTCGGTGACCTGCGCGGGGTCGGAGATGTCCAGTCGCAGGTCGCCCCCGCGGCGGCCCACGGTGATGATGTCGTGGCCGCGCCCGGCCAGCGTCTTGTGTACGGCGGAGCCCAGTTTTCCGGTCGCGCCGATCAGCAGGATCTTCATGCCGCCGACGCTAGGCCGGGCCGCCGGGGGGAGGGAAATACCTTCCGTGCGGGATTTATGCTCTGGGGTTATGGCCGGTGAACGGCACCGGAGCGGACGGCCCGGAAGCGGATGTCAGCGCCGGGCCCGGACGGAGACACGCGATGAACGTGGAGCTGCGGCACCTGCGGGCGCTGGCCGCCATCGGGGACGAGGGCACGATCACCGGCGCGGCGGCGGTCCTGCACGTCAGCCAGCCGGCCCTGTCGCGCACGCTGGAGCAGTTGGAGAGCCGGCTGGGCACCCCGCTGGTCGAGCGGACCACCCGCCGGCTGCGGCTCACCCCGGCGGGACAACGGCTGTACGAGCACGCCCACCGCATCCTGGCCCAGCTCGACGACGCCCTCGCCGAGGCGGCGGCCGGGCCGCGCCCGCTGCGCGTCGGCTTCGCCTGGGCCGCGCTCGGCCGGCACACGGTGCCGCTGCTGCGCGACTGGCGGCGCGAGCATCCCGGCGAGCCGGTCGAGGTGCACCGCCTCGGCGACGCGGAGGCCGCGCTGCGGCGTGGCACCGTCGATCTCGCCTTCCTGCGCACGGTGCCGGCGGACGACGGCGTGCTGGAGACCGTCGCGCTGTACCGCGAACGGCGGCTGGCCGCCCTGTGCGAGAGCGATCCGCTGGCCGGTGAACCGGCCGTCGTGCTGGCCGACCTGACGCACCACCCGATCGCGCTGTGCGCCACCGCGTGCACCACCAGCACCGAACTGTGGCCCGCCGGGCACCGCCCGCGCAGCACCTTCGAGGTCGCCAACGTCGACGAGTGGCTGACGATGATCGCGACCGGTGCCGCCGCCGGGGTGACGGCCGAGGCCACCGTGCACAGCCATCCGCACCCGGGCGTCCGGTATCTGCCGATCACCGACGCGGGGCCGATCACGGTCCTGCTGGCCCGGCCCCGTACGGCCACGCACCCGGCCACCGCGGCCTTCAGCGCCCACGCGCGGCACACGCTGCGCCGCGGCGGCGCGACCGGCGGCCCGGTCACGGACGCGGTGCCGGCTCCCCCGGCCGAGGGGCACCGTGCCGGCGCAGCGCCGCGTCCAGCCGGGCCGGTTCCGTCGCCGGGCCGGTGAGAGCGATCGCATAGCGGCGGCCCCGCAGGCCCGGGGCGGCCGGGCCGGCGGTGACCACCCGGCGGTCCAGCGGGCCGTCGCCGTCCGCGGCCCGGCCCGCCGGGTAGAGGTCCAGGTACGGTACGGCGGTCACCGGCGCCGCCGCCTCCGTCACCACGGCCGCCGCCGCGATCTCGTCCCAGCGCAGGCCCTGCTGGACGTACCGGCCACGCGTGAGCCAGACTCCGCGGTCGTCCACGGCGACGTACGGCCGCGCGAGCGCGCGCAGCACGACCGTACGGACGAACACGCCGATCACCGCGAGGAAGAGCAGGCACAGCACTCCGGCGCCGACCCGCGCGGGGACCGGGGCCGGGCCCTTGCGCGGTCCCCGGGCGTTGACGAGAAACGGCGCGTCCGTGCCGGCCAGCGCGTAGGCCCCCGTGGCCACCACGATCATGGCGACGAGGGCGATCACGAACACGGCCAGCGGGAGTCCCACGCGCCGTTCCAGCCGGCTCATGCCGCGGCGGCGCTCCGGGGGCCGTACCCCGGCCGTCACGGCGTCCGGCGCGACGGTGGCGGGCGCTTCAGTCCGTGACGGCACCGGACACCGCCGGTCGCACGGTCAGGGTGACGACGGCCGCGACGCCGTCGGTGCGCAGCGAGACGCCCGCGTCCCCGGGCAGGAGCACCGCGTCGTGGCGCCCCAGCGACAGCCCGGCGGCGGGCGCGCGCCCATGGCCGCCCTCCCCGTGCCCGTGCCCGTACGCGTCCAGCGTCGTACGGCCGGACAGCGCGACGACCAGCCGCGACCGCTGTTCCCCGGGCTGCTCCGCGGCACCCTCCGGCTCCGGCCCGGCGACGTAGTGCCCGCGCGCCATCTCCACCGTCGCCGTCGAACGCCCGCGCCGCAGCATCACGTTGAAGTTGACCACCGGGCCGTCCAGGAGCCGGCAGCCGGTCGTGGCGTCGCCGGGGAAGGCGAACGGGCGGTACGGGCCCGGCAGGACGTGCCGGGCCCCGTCGACGGTCAGTTCCAGCCCGGCGCCCTCGGCCACCGTCAGGACGCGGTCCACGCCGGGCAGGGCGGAGTACGGGCCGTCCCGGCCCACCTCGGCCAGGCTCACCCGCCAGTCGAAGGCGTCCCAGCCCGCGCCCGGCGGCGCGGCGGCGATCTCCCGCGTCACCCCGCCGCCGTTGCTCCAGACCGAAGCCGTACGCCCGGCCGCGCGCAGTACCCGCACGTGCGCTCCCTCTCCGCGTTCCTCCCGCGCTCCGCGCCTCAGACCGTCAGGACGACCTTGCCGAACATCTCGCCCTCGGCCAGCTTCGCGAACCCCTCGCGCGCCCGGTCCAGCGGCAGCGTCGTGTCGATGACGGGCCGGACGCCCTTGGCCGCGCAGAAGTTCAGCAGCGAGGCCAGTTCGTCCTTGCTGCCCATGGTCGAGCCGACGACCTTCAGCTCCAGGAAGAAGATCCGGTTCAGTTCGGTGCGCTCGGGGTTGAAGCCCGAGGTGGCACCGGAGATGACGAGGGTGCCGCCGGGCCTGAGCGACTTGACCGAGTGCGACCAGGTGGCGGCGCCGACCGTCTCGATCACGGCGTCCACCCGCTCGGGCAGCCGCTCGCCGGTGGGCAGGGCGGCCTCGGCGCCCAGTTCGAGGGCGCGCTTGCGCTTGTCCTCGCTGCGGCTGGTCGCGAAGACCCGCAGCCCGGCCGCCGCGCCCAGCACGATCGCCGCGGTGGCCACGCCGCCGCCCGCGCCCTGGACGAGCACGCTGTCGCCGGGCCGTACCCCGGCGTTGGTGAACAGCATCCGGTACGCGGTCAGCCAGGCCGTGGGCAGGCACGCGGCCTCGGCGAAGGACAGCTCCTTCGGCTTGGGCAGCACGTTCCAGGCGGGGACGGTGACCTGCTCGGCGAAGGTGCCCTGGTAGCGCTCGGTGAGGATGGAGCGCGGCTCGTCCGGGCCGACGCCGTGGCCGCTCTGGCCGATGACCGAGTGGAGGACGACCTCGTTGCCGTCCTCGTCCGTACCGGCCGCGTCGCAGCCGAGGATCATGGGCAGCGCCTCCTCGCCCAGTCCCACGCCGCGCAGCGACCACAGGTCGTGGTGGTTGAGGGAGGCGGCCTTGACGTTGACGGTCGTCCAGCCGGGGCGCGCGCCGGGGGCCGGGCGCTCCCCCAGTTCGAGGCCGTTCAGCGGCTGTTCCCGGTCGATGCGGGCGGCGTAGGCAGCAAACATGATCCCAACGTAGGGCGCCCGGGGGCCGGGCGGTACCGCGCCGGGGTGTGACACGCGCCGCGCCGCGCCGCCCGGACGGCCGGGGCAACGCGAAGGCCCCGCCCGGAGAGCGGGCGGGGCCTTCGTGGTCACCGGGTCAGCGGCGCGCGACGCCCTCGGCGCGGGCGGCGGCGGCGACCGCGGAGGTCACCGCCGGGGCGACCCGCTCGTCGAACGGCGACGGGATGACGCAGTCGGCGCTCAGGTCGTCGGCGACCACCGAGGCGAGCGCCTCGGCGGCGGCCAGCTTCATGCCCTCGGTGATACGGCCGGCGCGCACCTGGAGGGCCCCGGCGAAGATGCCGGGGAACGCCAGCACGTTGTTGATCTGGTTCGGGTAGTCGCTGCGGCCGGTGGCGACCACCGCCGCGTACTTGTGCGCGACGTCCGGGTGGATCTCCGGGTTCGGGTTGGCCATCGCGAAGATCAGCGCGTCCTTCGCCATCTTGGAGACGGCCTCCTCCGGCACCGTGCCGCCGGAGACGCCGATGAAGACGTCCGCGCCGTCCAGCGCGGACTCCAGCGAGCCGGAGAGGTTCGCCTTGTTGGTGAAGGAGGCCAGCTCGCGCTTGACGTCGGTCATGTGCTCGTCGCGGTCGGCGGTGACGATGCCCTTGCGGTCGCAGACCGCGACGTCACCGATGCCGGCCTCGACGAGGATCTTGGCGATGGCGACCCCGGCCGCGCCGGCGCCGGAGATGACGGCGCGCAGCTGTCCGAGCGAACGGTTCGTCAGCTGGGCGGCGTTGCGCAGCGCGGCGAGCGTGACCACGGCGGTGCCGTGCTGGTCGTCGTGGAAGACCGGGATGTCCAGGCGCTCCTGGAGCTTGCGCTCGATCTCGAAGCAGCGCGGCGCGGAGATGTCCTCCAGGTTGACGCCGCCGAAGGACGGCGCCATCCGCACGACGGTGTCGACGATCTCGTCGGCGTCGGTCGTCGCGAGGGCGATCGGCACCGCGTCGACGCCGCCGAACTGCTTGAAGAGGATGGCCTTGCCCTCCATCACCGGGAGGGACGCCTCGGGGCCGATGTCGCCGAGGCCCAGCACCGCGGTGCCGTCCGTGACGACGGCCACGACCTGGGACTTCCAGGTGTAGTCGTGGACCAGCTCGGGTTCTTCGGCGATGGCGCTGCACACCTTGGCGACGCCGGGCGTGTAGGCGAGGGAGAGGTCCTCGCGGTCGCGCACCGGAACGGTCGCCTGGATCGCCATCTTGCCGCCGCGGTGCAGGAGGAAGGCGGGATCTTTGCACTGCCCGTCGTCCGGCCCGGAGCCGGTCGTGTCCTGCGTGTTGCCGCCGTCGTGGGCCTGGGCGGTCTTGGCTGTCACTGGTTCAACCCCTTCGTTCGTCAAACAGTTGAGGGTGACCACTCCCTGGTCAAGGGGTGGGCGGGCACCGCGTCCGTGCCCTGCGTGGCGGATGGCCGTCGCGCGGGGGGAGGTACGGACGCCGGGCGCGCCGCACACGCGCCCTGAGCCCCGGATGAGGGGTGTAACGAACCTTTTTACCGGACGGGCGCGGGCCCCGACGAGTCGGATTCGTTGCCTCCCGGCCCTTAACTACGACAATAGTGTCGAACGTTGCGAACCGCCGGAACCTTCCCTCCGGTTGTCCGTACTGCGAGACGTGGCCGCACACCGCCCGCCCCACTGCCCACCGTCGGGTGCGCGTCCCCCTTGGGACACCTGGCGTGCGGGGTCCCGTTCTCGTCCGTTATCCGATTTTGACCTGTACGACAGTCCGGATAGCGGTGTCCGGATGGCAAGATTCCGTCACCAAACGAGGTCGCGACGCCCGAAGGTGTGTGCCCGGCCCCTGCCAAGTCGGCTTCTCCCTCATCCGCAGGAGGATCAGCATGACCGCAAGCCCCACCCGTCGCCCGGCCGCCGGCAGGTCTCGTTCAGCCGTGGCCGCCGCGACCGCGGTCGCGGCCTCGCTGCTGCTGCTCACCGCCTGCGGCGACCAGACCGACGCGGCCATCGCCAAGCGTGAGGCGGCCAAGAACCGCAACCCGGACGCCCCGCTGTTCAAGCTGCTGCCCAAGGACATCCAGGACAAGGCGATGCTCCAGGTCGGCTCGGACATCACGTACAAGCCGGTGGAGTTCCGCACCAACGGCGAGGTCACCGGCATCGACCCGGACCTCGCGGCGGAGCTCGGCAAGCAGCTGGGCGTCAAGCTGAACTTCAACAACGCCACCTTCGACACCCTCATGGGCGGCATGAAGTCCAAGCGCTACGACATCGCCATGTCGGCGATGACCGACACCAAGGACCGCCAGCAGGGCGTCGACAGCTCCACCGGCAAGAAGGTCAGCGACGGCGTCGACTTCATCGACTACCTGGACGTCGGCGTCTCGATCTACACCCAGAAGGGCAAGACCCAGGGCATCGACGGCTGGGAGGCCCTGTGCGGCAAGAAGATCGCGGTGCAGCGCGGCACCGTCTCGCACGACCTGGCCAAGGAGCAGTCGAAGAAGTGCGAGGAGTCCGGTACCGACGCGATCTCCATCGAGGCGTTCGACAACGACACCGAGGCCCAGACGCGTCTGCGCACCGGCGGCGTGGACGCGGTCTCCAGTGACTATCCGGTCGCCGCGTGGGCGGTCAAGAGCTCCGGCGGCGGCAACGACTTCCAGATGGTCGGCGGCGCGCCGGTCAAGGCCGCCCCGTACGGCATCGCGGTACCCAAGGGCAACCCGAAGCTGCGCGACGCCCTCAAGGCGGCCATGGAGGCCATCGTGAAGAAGGGCGGCTACGCCCAGGTGCTCAAGAAGTGGAACGTCACGGACGCCGCGGTCAAGGAAGTCAAGCTCAACGGCGGCAGCTGAGCGCCTGCCCGAGCCCCGCCCGGCCGCGTGCCCGTCCGGCCCGCGCACGGCCCGTCCCTCCCGCCGAACGCTGAAAGGCAACACCCGTGTCAGTTGACGTCGACAAGCCGGCCCAGCCGCCGGCGGACGCCCCGCCGCCCGCCCCCGAGCCCATCAAGGCCATCCCCGTCCGCCACTACGGACGCTGGGTCGCGGCGCTGGTCGTCCTCGCGCTGCTCGCCCTGCTCGTACGGGCCTTCGCCTCCGGCAAGGTCAACTGGGGCGCGATACCCGATTACATGTTCAACCCGGACATCCTCCGGGGCCTGCGCAACACGCTGCTGATCACGGTGCTGTCGATGGTGATCGGCATCGTCCTCGGCGTGATCCTGGCCGTGATGCGGCAGTCCAAGAACCCGGTGACCTCGACGGTCGCGTGGTTCTACGTCTGGTTCTTCCGCGGTACGCCGGTCTACGTCCAGCTGTTCCTGTGGTTCAACCTGGGCCTGGTCTTCCAGTACATCGACATCATGCCGATCTACAAGGACGAGTGGTCGGACTTCATGACCCCGTTCCTGTGCGCGCTGCTGGGCCTCGGGCTCAACGAGGCCGCGTACATGGCGGAGATCTGCCGCGGCGGCCTGCTCGCCGTCGACGAGGGCCAGACCGAGGCCGCGCACGCGCTGGGCATGAGCCATGGCAGGACGCTGCGCCGGATCATCGTGCCGCAGGCGATGCGGGTGATCGTGCCGCCGACCGGCAACGAGGTCATCAACATGCTCAAGACCTCCTCGCTGGTCATCGCCGTCCAGTACTACGACCTGCTGCAGTCGGCGCAGAACGTGGGCCGCGACGCCGGTCCCGTGGTGGAGATGCTCATCCTCGCCGCGGCCTGGTACCTGATCGCGACCACGGTGCTGAGCATCGGCCAGTACTACCTTGAGCGCTACTACGCCCGCGGCGCGAGCCGCCAGCTGCCGCCCACCCCGATCCAGCGGGTACGGGCCCGGCTGTCCGGCGGCGCCAACCGTTCGTCGGCCGGAGGTGCCGCATGACCAGCAAGCCCACCCCCATGGTCAAGGCCGAGGGCGTGCACAAGTCCTTCGGCGCGGCCCACGTCCTCAAGGGCATCGACCTGGAGGTCGCGCCCCGTGAGGTGTTCTGCCTGATCGGCCCGTCCGGCTCCGGCAAGTCGACGTTCCTGCGCTGCATCAACCACCTGGAGAAGATCAACGCCGGCCGGCTGTCGGTCGACGGCGAGCTGGTCGGCTACCGGGAGGCCAACGGCAAGCTGTACGAGCTGCGCGACCGCGAGGTGGCCGCGCGCCGCCGGGACATCGGCATGGTCTTCCAGCGCTTCAACCTCTTTCCGCACATGACGGCGCTGGAGAACATCATGGAGGCGCCCGTCCAGGTCAAGGGCGAGTCCAAGGCGACCGCCCGGGAGCGCGCGGGCAAGCTGCTGGACCGGGTGGGCCTGGCCGACAAGGCGGGCAACTACCCCTCGCAGCTCTCCGGCGGCCAGCAGCAGCGCGTGGCGATCGCCCGCGCGCTGGCCATGGAGCCGAAGCTGATGCTCTTCGACGAGCCGACCTCGGCGCTCGACCCGGAGCTGGTCGGTGATGTGCTCGACGTGATGAAGGACCTGGCCGCGGACGGCATGACGATGGTCGTCGTCACGCACGAGATGGGCTTCGCGCGCGAGGTCGGGGACTCGCTGGTCTTCATGGACGACGGGGTGGTCGTCGAATCCGGCCACCCGCGCGACGTGCTGGGCAAGCCGCAGCACGAGCGCACCAAGTCCTTCCTGTCCAAAGTGCTCTGACACCGCCGGGAGGCGCGGGGACACGCGTGACGGGCGGTGCGTACGGGCACGGACGGCGCCTTCGTACGTACCGCCCGCCTCGGGCGCGGCCCGGCGGGAGGGCCGCGCGGGGGCTACTTCAGCGCGAGGACCAGCGCGTCCGAGGGCGAGCGCCACACCGCGCGCGCCTCGCCGAAGCCGGACTCGCGCAGCACCTCGCAGTGCCAGGTCTGCGAGGGGGTGTCGCCGTCGGCGTGCTCGCCGTAGATCTCGAAGCGCTCGGCGGTCGGTGCGGCGAGGACCGGGTCGGCGGCGGCCCGGTCCCACCAGTCACGCCAGTCCAGGGCGCCCGCCGCCTTGGCCTCCTCCTGCCGCGCGTGCCGCAGGGCGCGCTCGGCCGCGTCGATGCGCGGGGTGTCGCCGTCGGGCATGTGGTCGGCGTTCATGAAGACGCCGCCTTCCCGGACCAGCCCGCCGAGCTGTCCGTACAGGCCGCGCAGTGGTCCGGTGTGCATCCAGTGCAGGGCGGTGGCGGTGAGTACGGCATCGTAGGAGTCGTGCGGCAGCGCCTCGGTCCAGCGGGGGTCCTTGAGGTCCGCGCGGACGAACGTCACCCGGTCGTCGCCCCGGAAGTAGCCTTCGGCGATGGCCAGCAGCGCCGGGTCGAGGTCCACGCCGACGCTCCGCGCCTTGGGGAAACGCTTGAGCAGCCGGTCGGAGATACTGCCCGTACCGCACGCGAGGTCCAGCACCCGGGGCTCGGTACCCACCAGCGCCTCGACCATGTCCAGCATCACGCGGAACCGCTCCTCACGGTCCGGCATGTACCACTCCTGCTGCCGGTCCCAACTGTCCTGCCATCCCTGCCAGTCAGCGCCGACGACGGTCTCGGTCATACCGTTACCTCCAGGCCGTAATACCCTCATAGCCACAACACCTATTACGAACGAAATCCTAGATCCCGCCCGTAAGGACTACAAGTGGAACTGGCCTATTACTCGGACTACGCCGTTCGTCTGGTCAACACCGAACAGCCCGAGCGCGGCGGCGACACCCTGACCTCGGTCGAGGCCGTACGCGAGCTGTTCGGCCCGGCGCAGCAGATGGCGCGCCGGGCGGCCGAGAGCGATGTGACACGCCTGCGGGCGGTACGCGCCCGGCTGCGCGCCGTCTTCGAGGCCGCCGACGAGGACGACGAGGTGCGGGCCGTGGACCTGCTCAACGCGCTGATGATGGAGTTCCCGGTCAGCCCGCAGATCTCCGGGCACGAGTTCCGCGACGAGGACGGGCGCCCCAAGTGGCATCTGCACATCGCCGACCACGCGGCCAACGCCACCGCCGGCTACGCGGCCACCGCGTCCATGGGCCTGGCCTTCCAGCTCACCGAGCTGGGCGTGGACCGGCTCGGCATCTGCCAGGCGCGGCCGTGCCGCAACGCCTACCTCGACACCTCGACCAACCGCTCCCGGCGCTACTGCTCGGACCGCTGCGCGACCCGCGCCAACGTCGCCGCCTACCGGGCCCGCAAGCGCCTGGACAGCGAGCGGTCGGCGCGCACCGGCCGGAGCGCGGAGACCGCCCAGGACAGCGCGCCCGACAGCGAGCGCTGATATCCGCGCGGCGAGCGCACCCGCGCCCAGGCGCGGGCGACCACCAGCTCGTCGGGCACCACCCCGAACTCCCGGCTGTCGTTCTCCACGAACGGATTGTCGCCCTGCACCCACCAGCCGCCGCCGCGCCGCTCCACGGCCCGCTTGACGATCAGCAGGTCCTGCCGGAACGGGTGCCGCAGGACGACCACGTCACCCGGCCGTACCACCGCCCCGTACTGCACCACCAGCTGGTCGCCGGGCCGCAGCGTCGGCACCATCGACGGGTTGTAGACCTCGGCGAGGCCGAAGGCCCGCAGCAGTCCCCCGCGCTCCCGCCCGTGCTCCTCGCCCTGGTCCGGCCCACGTTCTTCCACCCGCTCCGGCATCCCCGCCACACCTCCCGGTCCGGACCCGGTGACCGCCTCGGCCCGGTCACTCCTGCCGGTCCCATCCTCCAACAGTCCCGGGCCGGAACCGGCCTTTTGCCCTAAGACCCCGAGCCACCCGAGAAAAGCCTTCCCCCAACGAGTAATCTCGCACCTGAGAAGACGATCACGAGGAAGGACTGAACATGCTTTCCCGCCTGTTCGCCCCCAAGGTGAAGGTCAGCGCCCACTGCGACCTGCCCTGCGGTGTCTACGACCCGGCCCAGGCCCGTATCGAGGCCGAGTCGGTCAAGGCCGTCCAGGAGAAGTACCAGGCCAACGAGGACGCGGACTACCGCACCCGAGCGATCCTCATCAAGGAGCAGCGCGCGGAGCTGGCCAAGCACCACGTCTCGGTGCTGTGGAGCGACTACTTCAAGCCCCCGCACTTCGAGAAGTACCCGGAGCTGCACCAGCTGGTCAACGACACCCTCAAGGCGCTGAGCGCCGCCAAGGGCTCCAACGACCCGGCGACCGGTCAGAAGGCCCTGGACCACATCGCCCAGATCGACAAGATCTTCTGGGAGACCAAGCAGGGCTGAGCCGCCCGCAGCCGGTCCGGCCGCGCGTGCCTCATCAGGCACCGCGACCGCTCCGGCCACGTCCGGTCACCGCACCCGGTCCGCACGGCGCCCTTCCGGCGTCCCCGCGGACCGGGTGCGGCTGTTTCCGCACGCTGGGCCGTCCGCGTACCCGCCGGTGACCCCGGCTTTCGATAGGCTCAGTAACGTGACGACAGACCGCTGTGCAGCGGACCACTACGAGGTCGTGGCCGTCGCTTCGTCCGCGGGCGGCATCAAGGCACTGACCTCGATCCTCGCCGCCCTCGGGCCGGAGCTCACCGTTCCGGTCCTGGTCGTCCAGCATCTCGACCCGCGGCACCGCACCATCATCGCCGAGGTGCTCAGCCGGCGCACCGAGCTGCGGGTCAAGCTGGCCGAGGCGGACGAGCAGGCCCGGCCCGGCACGGTCTACATCGCACCCCCCGACCGGCACCTCCTGGTAGGGCCCGGGGGTACGCTGACGCTCTCCGGAAGCGAACTGGTCCACTTCCTGCGTCCCTCCGCGGACCTGCTCTTCGAGTCGGTCGCGGGGGCCTACGGGGCGCAGGCGATCGCCTGTGTGCTGACCGGGACCGGCAGTGATGGCGCCATGGGCGTGGACGCCATCAAGTCACGCGGCGGCACGGTGATCTCCGAGGATCCCCGTACAGCTGAATTCAAGGGAATGCCAGAGGCGGCAGTGGGTACGGGCTCCGTGGACTTCGTGCTGCCCCTGGAAGAGATCGCCGCGGTGATCCGCGGTCTTGTCGAGACCAAGAGGCGGTAATGGGTGGAACGCGGGATGTCGAGGCGGACGAGGAACTGGAGGAGCTGCTCGGTTTCCTGAGGGACGCCCGCGGATTCGACTTCACCGGTTACAAGCGTTCGTCGCTGGGCCGGCGCATCCGCAAGCGGATGGCCGACGTCGAAACCGAGACCTATGCAGACTACCGTGACCGTCTGGAAACGAATGCCGATGAGTTCAATGCCCTCTTCAACACGATCCTGATCAACGTGACGTCCTTCTTCCGGGATCCGGACGCCTGGACGTTCCTCCAGCGCGAGGTCGTGCCCGAGCTGCTGGCTGACACCGGCAGCGACGAGGAGATCCGCGTCTGGAGCGCGGGCTGCTCCAGCGGCGAGGAGGCGTATTCGCTCGCCATCATGTTCGCCGAGGCGATGGGCGTGGAGGAGGCCCTGAACCGGGTCAAGATCTACGCCACCGACGTGGACGAGGAGGCGCTGCGCGACGCCCGCTCCGGCCTGTACACGGCCAAGGCGCTGGAGCCGCTGACGCCGGAGCTGCGCGAGACCTACTTCGAGCAGAACGGCACCCGGTTCAACTTCCGTACGGACCTGCGCCGCCGGGTCATCTTCGGACGGCACGACATCACCCGGGACGCCCCGATCTCCCGGCTGGACCTGCTGGTCTGCCGCAACGCCCTGATGTACTTCAACGTCGAGGCGCAGCGGCAGATCATCGACCGGTTCCACTTCGCCCTGCGCGAGCGCGGCTTCCTCTTCCTGGGCAAGGCGGAGATGCTCCTCAACGACGCCGAGCGCTTCGAAGTGCTGAGCATGCGCCAGCGCGCCTTCCGGCGCCGTCCCGGGGACGCCGGGCCGCCGTACCACTCGACGCCGGCGAAGATCCGCGTGGGGGTGGGCGGCGAGAAGCTGACCACCGCGGCCCGCAGCCGGCAGCTGCGCGACCTGATCCTCGACGCCAACCCGGCGCCGGCCATCGCGGTCGACGGCGAGGGCACCGCCGTACTGATCAACGGTCAGGCGCGCGCCCAGTTCGGCCTGACCTCCAACGACATCGGCCGGCCCTTCCAGGACCTGGAGATCTCCTACCGCCCCGTCGAGCTGCGCTCGCTGATCGAGCAGGCCACCCACGAGCGCCGTACCCTGCGGGTCAACGGTGCCGAGCGGCGGGTCGGCGAGGAGATCCAGTACTTCGACATCCTCATCCAGCCGCTCATGGGCTCCAACGGGCTGCTGGCCGCCACCAACATCACGTTCACCGACGTCACCGTGTCCACCCAGCTCAAGGCCGAGAACAAGCGCGTGCGCGAAGACCTGGAGACGGCATACGAGGAACTCCAGTCCACGAACGAGGAACTGGAGACCACCAACGAGGAACTCCAGTCGAGCATCGAAGAACTGGAGACCACCAACGAAGAACTCCAGTCGACCAACGAGGAACTGGAAACCACCAACGAAGAACTCCAGTCGGGCAACGAGGAACTGGAGACGATGAACGAGGAGATGCGCACCCGTACGGAGGAGCTGGACGAGGCCCGGGCGTTCCTCGAAGGGGTGGTCACCTCCATCGCCGCGGGCGTGGTGGTCCTCGACAAGGAGCTGAAGGTCAAGAGCTGGAACCGCGGCGCGGTGGACATGTGGGGCCTGCGCCCGGACGAGGTGATCGACGAGCCGTTCTTCTCACTGGACTTCGGGCTGCCCACCGAGATGCTGCGCCCGGCCGTCGAGAAGTGCCTGGAGTCGGGCAAGCGCACGGCCCCCTCACGGGTCTCGGCCGTCAACCGGATCGGGCGTCCCATCACCTGCAACGTGCTCTGCTCCCCGTTCGACCGGCACAACGGCGGTGTCGTCCTGCTGCTGGAGGCGGACCGCATCGATAACAGCGACTGAGCGCCACCGCGGGCGTACGCTGAGAGCATGGTGTGGGGCTCACGCAGAGACGTCCAGGCACAACTGGCGCGCCGACGTGCAGCCAGGGCCCGGCAGCGCGCCGAGCACGCCTCCGCCTGCGCGGAACAGCAGGAGATCCTGGCGGCCACGTCCGGCAGGGACGTGCACCTGCAGTTGGCGGAGTCCTACCGCCGGTCGGCGGAGTGCCATCTGTCCTCCGCGCTCCTCCAGGAGGCCTACGCCGAACGGATGTCGGAGTGGGGCGGTGACGAGACGAGCCGCCCGCGCTTCATGACCGGCGTCGCGGAAGCGTGCGGGACGCCCAGCGCGGCGCTCACCCTGATGGGCGCCGATCACGGCCAGCTCTCCGTCGCCTCCTCGGACGACTGCGCACGGGCCGCGCAGGACCTGGAGTTCATGCTCGGCGAGGGGCCCGCGCACGACGCGTCGGTGGCAGGGCACGTGGTCTCGGCGGCCGGCCGGGCCATCGAGCGACGCTGGCCCGCCTACGGGCCCGCGCTGACCTCCCTGGGCGTCCGTGAGGTGCTCACCGCACCGCTGCGGACCGAAGGCAGCTGTATCGGAGCGCTGGCGGTCTTCGACCCCAGCGGCGGCGCGGCCGCCTCCGGCACACTCGCGATGATCGCCGACACCCTGACCCGTACGGTGCTCCTCGGCCCCGACGCCGATCCCGAACTGTACGACGGCGCCGACCACCGGGAGTGCGTCCAGCAGGCCGCCGGAATGCTGTCCGTGCAGGCGGGCTGCCGGGTGCAGGACGCACTGGCCATGATCAAAGCCCGCGCTTTCGCCGACGGGCAGCCACCGGGCGCCATCGCGCAGCAGATCGTGCGCGGCACGCTGAAGCTCGCCCAGGGCAGCTGAACCCACCGAGGGGACCTTCACCCATGACCACCGCTCCGCATCACCTCGCGTCCGTGTTCGTGGAGCTGGCCGGCGGCGGCGCGCCGGAGCCGCCCGGCGTGCCGGCCCTGCTGGCACGGCTCACCCGGTGCAGCAGAGAACTCCTCGCCGTACGGGCCACCGCGGTCGCCTTCGCCCCCGGAGCCCGGGACGCCCCTCAAGTGGCGGCGTCCGACACCCACGTGCGACGCCTCGAACAGGAGTCGGCCGCCTGGAAGGAGGGCCCGGGACCCACCTGCCGCCGTACCGGCAGGACCCTGACCGGTACGGCCCTGACCGGGGCGATGGCCCGCCAGCGCTGGCCGCGCTACGCGCCCCGCGCGCTCGAACTGGGCTGCACCCACGCCGCCGCCCTGCCGATACGGGGTCACTCCGGGCCGGTCGGCGCCCTGGTCCTGCTCGCCACCCGCGAGACCCCGCTGACCGGTGACCTGATGGCGCTGGGCCAGTCGCTGGCGGACTTCGCCGCCGTGACGCTGCTGCGCGAGCACGAGGTCGAGGCCGGCCGCGCCCTGGCCGCGCAGCTGGAACACGCCCTGGCCAACCGGATCGTCATCGAACAGGCCAAAGGGGCGCTGACCGCCCGGCACGCCCTCTCCCCCGACGCCGCCTTCACCGTGCTGCGCGGCTACGCCCGCTCCCACCAGCGGCTGCTGACCGAGGTGGCCCGTGAGGTGGTCGAGGGCCGGCTCGACCCGGGACAGCCGCGGAAGTGAGGGGCCGGGGAGCGCACCGCAGGTGTTGCGGGTTTCCCTGACCTGCTCTGCAAGGGTTCGTCAAGGCCGCCGCAAGGAGTCCGCCGCGGCGGCCGGGCAGCTCCTTCGCGTACGGAATCCGACCGAGGATTCGACGCGAACATGGGGGAGTTGAGATGTCCGTCACGGACCTCACGGCAACGACCGGCCGGGCGCCACGCGTTCCGGACCGCGACACCGCGCACCGGCGCCACCCGGCGCGCACCGGCCCGGCACGGCAGCACGCCGTGCGCCGCGACCCGGGCCAGTGGCCGACGGTCACCGACACCAAGCGGGTGCTGGCGATCGTGCACACCGAGGTGTACGGCAGGCGGCTGCTGGACCTGCTGCCGCTGCTGGAGTCCGAACTGCGGGTCGAGGTGGCCTTCACCATCCCGCCGCACGCCTTCAACGAGGGCGCGGAACGCCTGCTGCGCGCCCTGGGCGCCGCCGTCGTCCCCTGGGAGACGGCCGTCCGCACCGACTACGACCTGGCACTGGCCGCCGGGTCGCAGGGCATGGAGCAGGTACGGGCGCCACTGATCCGGATCTCGCACGGCGCCGGGCACCTGTCCCTGGCCCGGGTGGCCGACGGGGTACGGCCCGGGGAGGGGCGCGGCCCCGGCGGCCTCACGGGGCGCCGCTATCTGATGTGGGGCGGCGAGGTGGTGCCCAGGGCGGTGGCACTGGCCCACCGCGACGACCTGACGGAGCTGGCGCGCTGGTGCCCGGAGGCGCTGCCGGCCGCCGAGGTGGTGGGCGACCCGTGCCACGACCGCATCCGCGCGAGCCTGCCGCTGCGCCGCCGCTACCGGGCGGCGCTGGGCCTGCGGCGCGGCCGGAAGCTGGTGCTGGTGACCTCCACCTGGGGTCAGCGCTCGGCCTTCAACCGGCTGGACGCGCTGCTGCCCCGGCTGGCCGAACTGCCGCGCGACACCTACCGTACGGCGCTGCTGGTGCACCCCAACGTCTGGTCGCGCTACGGGCACTGGCAGCTGCGCGCCTGGCTGGCCGGGTGCCGGCGGGCGGGTCTGCACGTGCTGCCGCCGGAGGCCGACTGGCGGCCGCCGCTGATCGCCGCCGACTGGATCGTCGGTGACTACGGGTCGGTGACGCTGTACGGGGCGATGACCGGCGCGCCCATCCTGCTGAACCGCTTTCCGCACCGGGACGCCAATCCGGCCTCGCCCGGGGTGGAGCTGGCGCTGACCGCTCCGGCGCTGTCCCCGGCCCATCCGCTGGAGGCCCAGCTGCGGTACGCGGCCGAGGAGTACCGGCCCGAGGACTACGCGCGGATCGCGGCGCGCATCACCTCCGAGCCCGGCCGCTGCCACCGTAACTTCCGCCGTCTGATGTACCGCGTGCTCGGCCTCGGCCAGCCGGCCTGCCCGGCGTCGACGCCGCCGCTGCCGATGCCGGCGCCGCTGGACCCGGCGGCAGCTCAGGGGCGCTTCGGCTCCGGGGACGCGGAGGTGTCCGCGTGAGCGCGGATGGGCGGCCGGGGGTCGCGCGGACCGCCGTCGCGGTGATTCCGGGCGTGGTGACGGGCTCGGAAGTGGCGCATCCGGGAGCGGCGCATCCGGAGGTGGCCCATCCGGAGGTGGCGTCGGTGCTGGTGGAGCTGGTTCTGGTGGGGCGCCCGGTGGCGGTGGCTCTGGTGGGAACACCGCAGCGTACGTACGTGGTGGTGATCGGTGACGCGGCCGCGCCCGGTACACCGCCCGGCCCGGCGTACGACGGAGACGACGCATACGCCGGGTACGACGGCTGCGGAGAGCTGCTCGCCGTCGACCTGGACCGCTGCCCGGACGAGCAACGGCGTTCGTGCGCGGACGCGTTGCACGGCAGCGGTCCGGAGCCGGCCGTGCTGACGCTGCGGCGCCACCCCGGCGCCCTCGTCGTCGTCCGGCGCCGATCGGCCCGTACGGCGGAGGCGGTGGTCCGCGACGGCACCCGGCTGGCCGTGACCGCGACCGGCTCCGAGCCGGCCGGCCGGCGGGAGCTGCGGCTGCTCGCGTCGCTGCTGCACGGCTGGCTGGCGGAGGGGCTGCCGGTGGAGGCGCTGCGGTCGGTGCGGTTCCTCGGAGCGCGGCACGGGCCCGGTCAGGGGTTGTCGTCCGGTGACGCCAGGTTCCGGATACGTTCCTCCAGGCGCCGGGCGTCGCTCGGGCTGAGCGGGAGGTAGCGGGCCAGGGAGGCGTCGTAGCGGTCGCGGGCCGCCGCGGCGTCTCCCCGGTCCTCGGCGGTCTGGCCCAGCATCTCCACGACCCGGGCCTGCCAGTGGAGCGAGCCGGTGGCGCCGAACTCCTCCAGCGCCTGCCGCAGCAGGCGTTCGGCGGTGGGGTGATCGCCTATGGCCTCGTGCGCGTGGGCCCGGCCGAGGTGGGCCAGGGCCCGCGCCGCGTCGTACGGGTCGGGGACGTCCAGCAGGTCGGCGCGTGCCCGGGTGAGCAGGCTGCGCGCCTGCTGCGGGCGGCCGGTGGCGAGGGCGACATCGCCCAGGCACAGCCGGGAGAGGGCCGCGCCGCGGTCGTGGCCGATGGCTTCCCGTAGCTCCAGGGCCTCGGCGAACAGCGACTCGGCCCGCTGCAGCCGGCCGGCCAGCCGGTGGGTCTGGCCCAGACCGTGCAGTGCCTGGGCCTCGGCCCGCCGGTCCCCCGCGCCCCGCGCGTCCTCCAGGGCCTCGGTGAACCACACGATCGCCTCGTCCAGCTGTCCGGCGTTGTAGAGGCCGCTGCCCCCGGTGGTGAGCATCCGGCTCACGCCCTCCGGTTGCCCCGCGCGCCGGGCGGCGTCGAGGCCGGTCCGGTGGGCCTCGATCCACAGGTCGTACGGGCGCAGCCGCAGGAAGAACGGCTGGAGGGAGTCGACGAGCTGCCAGGCGAGGGCGTGCCAGGAGCGGTCGGCGGCGGTGCGTACGGCGTCCATGAGCTGCCGGTGCCAGGTGTCGAGCCAGCGCAGCGCGGCGTCGGCGTCCTCGAAGGCGAGGGGCCGCCCGGGGTATTCGTAGTCGCGGCGGAGTGCGCGGTGGGTGGGCGACAGGAGGGCGCGGGCGGCCGTGGCGGTGGCCAGATACCACTCCAGGGCCCGCCGCACGGCCCGTTCCCGTACGGCGACGGTCTCCTCCCGTTCCGCGCACTGCGCGGCGTGCAGCCGTACGAGGTCGTGGAAGCGGAAGCGGTCCGCGTCGGTGACGGGGTCGGGGCTCAGCTCCTCCAGCAGGTGCGCCTCGGCCAGTTCGTCGAGGAGGAGTTCGGCCCGGGACGGCGGGACCGCGCAGGCCGCCGCCGCGAGCGGGCCGGTCAGGACGGTCAGCGGGGGCAGCGCGAGCAGGTGGTAGGCGCGGGCGGTGGCGGGCGGCAGACAGCGGTAGGACTCGTCCAGCGCCGACCGCACGGCGCGCTCGCCGCCGAGGTGCAGCGCCTCCAGCGGCCCGGTCTCCTGCGTCATCGCGTCGGCGAGGGCGGCGACGGTCTGCCGGGGGCGGGCGGCCATCCGGGCCGCCGCCACGCACACGGCGAGCGGCAGCCCGGCGCACAGGGCCACCAGTGCGCGGGCGGCCGCCGGCTCCCGGTCGACGCGGTCGCCGCCGACCCGGCGGCCGAGCAGTTCGACGGCCGCGCCCGGGTCGAGGGTGCCGAGCTGGTGGAAGACCGCGCCGTCCACGCCCAGACCGGTCAGCCGGCTGCGGCCCGCCGCCACCACCAGGCTGCCGGTCGCGGCGGGCAGCAGCGTACGGACCTGGGCGGCGCTGACCGCGTTGTCGAGCATGACCGCGATGCGCAGCCCGGCGGTCAGCGTCCGCCACAGCGCCGCCTGTTCCGCGGTCTCCGCCGGAACCTGCGCGACCCCGAGAGCGCGGAGGAACTGCCCGAGGATCTCGCCCGGCCGCACCGGGCCGCCGGGCGCGTGGCCGCCGAGGTCCGCGTACAGCTGGCCGTCCGGGTAGTGCTCGCCCAGACCCCACAGCCAGCGCGAGACCAGGGTGGTCTTGCCCACTCCGGCCGGGCCGGTGACGGCGATGAGCAGCGGACCGGCGGGGAGGTGGCCGGCCCGCAGGGCGTCGAGGGCCTGGAGGTCGGCGGTGCGGTCGGTGAAGTGGGGCGGGGTGCCGAGGAGCTGGCGGGGTACGGGGCGCGGTGCGGCGGCGGGCCGGAGGTGGACGTCGCCGTGGATCGCGCCCGCCTGGACCACGAGGCCGGTGATGGCGGAGGAACCCTGGATGACATTGGCCCGGTGACTGGCATCCGGTGCCGCTTCCGCGGGGTCGGCGACGCGGTCCCGTAATGCCGCCAGATATTCGGCGAGCGCCGGATATTCCCGGGCGAGGTCGGTGATCCGGATGGCCAGCCGGTGAATGCGGGCCGGGTCATCCGGTGCCGTTCCGGTGGCCGCCGGGAGGTCCGCGAGGGCGTTTTCCGTGGCGGGGAGGGCCGCGCGGAGTCCGGCGGCCACCGCCCGCCATTCCGCGGGCCGGCGCGCCGCCCCGGCCAGGACCGCGGCCAGTTCCTCGACCGTCATCGGCACCATTCCCGCCGCCTCCCCCGCGAATTCCCGAACCCTCGTCCCCGGGAACCGGTGAACGACCGGTGGGGGAGGACTACCCGCGTCGTCGGAAAATCAGGCCCGTGGCCCACTTCACCGGCATATTCCGGCCACCGCGCAGGATCAAGGAACGGTCTCTGGTGAGCGCAGGTGACGGCGTGTCATTCTTTATCGCAAGGCAGCGGGGCGTACCGGAGAGAAGGTTCGCTCGTGCACGTCGACATCCGGGTTCTGGGCCCCGTGGACATCCGGCTGAACGGCCGCCCCGATCCGCTGGGCTCGCTCAAGGAACGGTCCCTGCTCGCCGCGCTGGCGTGGGACGCGGGCCGGCCGGTGCCGCTCGACACGCTCATCGCGCGCCTGTGGGACGACCACCCGCCCGCGAAGGCCCGCGCCGGACTGCACTCGTACGCCGCGCGGCTCCGCGGCCGGCTGCGCGCGGGCGGCCAGAGCGCCGCGCTCACCCAGCAGGCCCACGCCTACACCCTCGACGTCGAGCCCGGCCGGGTCGACTGCCACCGCTTCCGTGACCTGCTCGCCCGCGCCCGCGCGCTGGTGGACGCGGGCGACGACTCCGGCGCGCTCGCCGTGTTCGGAGAGGCGGAGACGCTGTGGCGTGGCGAACCGCTCTGCGGGCTGTACGGGGTCTGGGCCGAGGGCGTACGGGCCCGGCTGACCGAGCACCGCCTGGCCGCCACGCTGCGCCGGATCTCCATCGAACTGCACCGGGGCCGGTTCGCCGAACTGACCGCCGAACTGACCGCACTGTGGGAGCAGCACCCCACGGACGAGGACCTGGTGGCCCAGCTGATGATCGCGAACTACGGCTGCGGGCGGCAGGCCGACGCCCTTCGCGCATACGAGACGATCCGCCGCAGGCTCGGCGAGGAACTGGGCACCGACCCCGGCGAGGCGCTGACCCGCGTCCACCGGCACATCCTCGACGGCGCCCCGGCCGGCCGGCTGCTCACCCGCCGCGAGCCACCGGGCTCCACGGCCGCCGCACCGGGCGCGGTGGCCGCGCCGGTGCCCGACAACCTGCCCAGCCACGGTGAACTGGTCGGCCGCGAGGCAGAACTGCGCGTTCTGACCGCCCCCGTACGGGACGGCGCGGTCATCGCCCTCCAGGCGATCTCCGGCATGGGCGGCGTCGGCAAGTCGCTGCTGGCCGTGCACCTGGCCCACCGGCTCAAGGAGCGCTACCCGGACGGCCGGATCTACCTCGACCTGTGCGCCCACGCGCCCGGCCGCCCGCCGCTGACCCCGCAGGCGGCCCTGTCCGCGCTGCTGCGCGTCCTCGGCATCCCGGCCGAGGGCATCCCGCGCGGGCTGGACGAGCTGACGTCCCTGTGGCGCTCCCTGCTGAGCGGCCGGCGCACCGTGCTCGTCCTGGACGACGCGGCCGGCCCGGAGCAGGTCCGGCCGCTGCTCCCGGTCGGCTCCCCCTCGCTGACGGTCGTCACGAGCCGCCGCCGGATGGCCGGTGTGCCCGGGGTGCGGCCGGTCTTCCTGGACGTGCTGCCGTTCGAGGACGCCGCCGCGCTCTTCGTCCGGCTGGTCGGGCCGGAGCGCGCCGGAGATCCCGGCGAGGTGTCCGCCGTCGTACGGCTCTGCGGGCGCCTGCCGCTGGCCGTCGAACTGGCGGCGGGGCGGCTGGTCTCCCGCCCCTCCTGGACCACCGCCCACCTCATCCGGCGGCTGTCCCGCGGCCACGGCCGGCTCGGCGAGATCCGCGACGTCTACCGGGACATCGCGCGCGTCTTCGAGATGTCGTACCACACCCTCGACGACGAGCAGCGCACGGTCTTCCGGCTGCTCGCCCTGCACCCCGGCCCGCAGTTCGGGCCGCACGCCGCCGCCGCGCTGACCGGACTGCCCCTGGCTGCGGCGGAGCGGATCGTCGAGACGCTGCTGGACGCGCACCTCGTCCAGGAGCCGGAGGCGGACCGCTACCAGTACCACGACCTGATCGCCGAGTACGCGCTCACGCTGGCCGCCGGGGACCCGCCGGAGGTGCGCGAGGCGGCGCTGCACCGGCTGTCCGCGTTCTACCTCTGCGCGGCGGACCGGGCGGACCGGCTGGTCAACCCGCGGCGCCCGCGCCTGGACATCCCGTACCCGGCCGACCCCGAGCTGCTGCCGCGGTGGAGCGGCCCCCAGGAGGCCAGGGACTGGCTGGCGGCGGAGCACCAGGCGCTGTTCGCCGCCGAGCAGCACGCCCGTACGCACGGGGCGCCGTGCCGCGCGGCCTGGTTCGGGCACGTCCTCGCCGGCTTCCTGGACACCGAGGGCCACTGGGCCGAGGCCGAACACATCCACCGGCACGCGGCGCTGTACTGGCAGCAGTGCCGGGACCGGCGCGCGGAGGCCCGCGCGCAGACGGACCTGAGCACCACGCACGCGCACGCCGCCCGCTACGCGCAGGCCGAGGCGGCCGGCCGCCGGGCGCTGGAGCTGGCGCGCGCGGTGGCCGACACGGAGGCCGAGGCGGAGGCGCTGCATCAGCTGGGCGTACTGCACTGGCACCGGGGCGAATACCGCTCGATGCTCACCATGCAGCGCGCGGCGCTCGACCTGCGGAGGAAATCCGGGGACGGCTGGCATCAGGCGCGCAGCACCAACAACCTCGGGATCGCCCATTTGCACCTGGGCGACCACGCCGCCGCGGCGCACCATTTCCGACAGGCACTGGCCATGTTCCGCGAGATCGGCGACAAACGCGGTGAAACCCAGTCGCTGAACAATCTCGCGGAATCCCAATTACACACAGGCGAACAGGAAGCGGCACGGGCGTCCTTCAAACAGGCACTCGCGATCTCCCTGGAATCGGGCAGCCGGTCCGAACAGGCGATCGCGCGGATCAATCTCGCCTCCACCTTCCGCATGCCGGAGGAACTCGACGAGGCACTCGCGCTCTACGCCGAGGCACTGCGTTCCTTCCAGCAGCTGGGCGACCGCCGGAACGAGACCATCACCTTCATCAACACCGCAAATGCGCTACGCGAATCCGGAGAATTCACGGCGGCCGCGCAGCGTTACGAAAGCGCGCTGGAACGGTCCCGTGCCATCGGCGCGGGCCTGGAGGAGGCGCAGGCGCTGCGCGGCCTGGGCACCACGGGCCACCGGCTCGGACTGCTGGAACAGGCCGCCGTGCACCTGGAGATGGCACTGAGTGTCGCCTGCCGGATCGGCTCCCCGGAGGAGGAGGCCCGCTCCTGCGACGCGCTCGCCGAACTCCATGTCGCGTCCGGGGACCGGGAAAAGGCGCGAGCGTTGTGGCGGGTCGCGCTGGACGCGTTCGAACGCCTCGACATGTTCGAATTCCGTCGCCTGGAGAGGCGAATGTTCGAGGTAGGGTGCATCGATCTACGCGAATAGACTTTGCGAAGTCTTGCTCGGTGGACAGAATTTGACAATGATCGTGCCTGACTGTTGAGTGACGCCTCACGTAAGCAAACGCGTCACCAGACAGTAGAAGGCCGAACAAACTTGTTCAGTAACGAACTTCCGGCGACCGTTCCTGTCGTCGACCCAGCGCCACCGCACGCCGAAGTACGCAAGGTACCTCAGCACGACCCCGCAGAATTCCGCAACGGGTCCATATGGACACCCATCGAGTTCACCAATGAACCGAATCGACCGTATTCAGGGAGGGTGTGCATGCCCAGCCGGACGGACTGACCGCCGGCCCCGGCCCGCCCCCGCCCCTCACGACCCGATCGGCAACGGCCCGTCATGCCGTACGAGCCACTCGCGGTAGGCCGTGCTCTCCCAGGCCACTTCCATGTACGAGGCGGTCAGGTCGGCGAACAGGGCGTCGGCGGGCGCGGCCGGGGCCGCGCCGGGGCGGTGGGCCATGAAGAGGCGGACGGCCAGCGGGTCGCCGCGCAGCGGGCGGACGGCCATGCCGTACCGGGGCCGGGAGGTCGGCTGGCAGGGGGTGACCACCTCGCCCGCCGCGACCAGGTCGGCCGCGGTGAGATAGTCCCCGTGCACCACCCGGGGGTCCAGGCCCGCCGCCGCGAAGACCCGGCGCAGCCCGGTCCACTCGCCGTCCACCGACGGGTCGACCATCCACTGGTCCCCGGCCAGCTCGGCGAGCTCGACGACCGGGTGGCGGGCCGCCGGGTGGTCGGCGGGCAGCGCGACGAACTGCGGCTCGCGGGCGATCAGTTCGCGCTCCACGAGCCCGTCGGGCCGGCGTAGCGGCGCGCCCTCCACCTCGTGGACGAAGGCGACGTCGAGCTGGCCCATCGCGACCATCTGGAGCAGCGCGTTGGCGGACACGTCGATGCGGATGGTGGTGTCGGTGTCGGGCAGCCGGGCCCGCAGCCGCCGCAGCCAGCCCGCCACGGCCCGGCTGCTGGTGCTGCCGAGGCTCAGCCGCGAGCCGCCGGACCGCAGGGAGGCGGCGGCGATCTCGTCGACCAGTGCCCGCATGTCGGCCACTATCGGGCGGGCCCGGCTCAGCACCGAGTGCCCCAGCGGCGTCGGGCTGCTGCCGGTCCGCTCGCGGAAGAACAACTGGCCGCCCAGGGCGTTCTCGATGCGGCGGAGCTGGGTCGTCAGGGAAGGCTGGGTCATGCCCAGCTGCCGGGCCGCCTTGCGTACGCTGCCGGCGTCGGCGATCGCACACAGCGCACGAAGGTGCCTCACTTCGAGCTCCACGACCGGAGCATAACGACGTTTGCGCACGTCACACCAGACTCCTCGGGCACGCTTGGGGCATTTTCGTCGCGGGGGTATCACCTGGTGCTATCGCCACCTGGCATCTCCGCGCCCCGGATGATCTCGAACAGACTCTCCGGCACCAAGAGTTCATCCGCAGGGCCCCGGCCGCCGCCCCACACTGCGGCCGTACGGCTCCTCGGACGATAAGGAGTCCCCCCACCATGAGATCTCCCAAGATGGCGCTGTCGGCAGCTCTCGGCCTGGGCCTCGTCGCCACACTGGCCGCCACCTCCCCCGCTACGGCGGCCTCCGTCTCCGACGCCCCCCGAACCCACCGGGTCACGGCCGCCGCGTACGTCGGTTCGGCCGCCGAGAAGGCCGACACCAAGGCGTTCTTCGAGGCCGTCATGAAGTCGGTCAAGGCCAAGCAGAAGGCCCACCCGGGCCTGAAGGCCGTCACCGTCACCTATGACGCGAGCGCGGCCCCGACGTTCAAGAGCCAGATAGCCGCGAGCGCAAGCATCTGGAACGGCGCGGTGCAGAACGTCAAGCTCCAGGAAGGCAGCGGCGGCGACTTCCAGTACCGCGAGGGCAACGACGCGCGCGGCTCGTACGCCAGCACCGACGGCCACGGCAAGGGCTTCGTCTTCCTGGACTACAAGCAGAACCAGGAGTACGACTCGACCCGGGTGACCACGCACGAGACCGGCCACGTGCTGGGCCTGCCGGACCACTACGAGGGTCCGTGCAGCGAGCTGATGTCCGGCGGCGGCCCCGGCCCGTCCTGCACCAACTCCCAGCCGGACCAGACCGAGCGGTCCAAGGTGGACCAGCTCTGGGCCAACGGCCTCAAGGGCGTACGCCCCTGACGGGTCCGTCCCCCGGCAGGTCCGGTAAGGCGTGACAACGCCACGGACCCGGGAAACTACGGTGCGCGAGCGCCGCGGTCCGACAGCGCCTACGCGCGCGGCGGGCTCTTCGGAGCCCTGCCGCGCGCGTACGCGTTCCGCGCCGCGCGCCCGGCGCCCTTCGTACCGTTGCGCCGTGCGTCAGTGCGCCAGCGCCCTGCTCCACGCCTCCAGTTCCGGTTCTCCGTCGTCGGACCGGCGCAGCCGTCCCGTCGGCTGCCAGCCCCAGGCCCGCACCGCGGAGCGGGCCGCGCCGTTCGCCGTCTCGACCAGGGTGACCACCATCGTGGCGTTGCTGCGCAGCAGCAGCGTCTCCTGGAGCCGGGTGGCGACGTGGCCGCGCCGGTGCGCGGGCAGCACCATCAGCTCGGCGACGACGAACACCCGGCCGGACGCGGTCAGTTCCTCCAGCTCACGGGGCACCTGCCCGTTGAAGCCCTGCCACCACCGGCCGTCGCGCTCGGCGGGAAAGCCGTAGGCGCAGCCGACCAGCGACGGGTCGCTGGCGATCACCATCTCGAATCCGGGGCGCTGGATGTGCTCGGCGAACCGCCGCAGAAAGGCCCCCCGTCCGCGGAACTCCTCGCCCGAGGGGCCACGGTACGCCTCGACGTACAGGTCGGCGACGGCCTCGCGTTGTGCCTCGGCCTGCCACCTGGTCAGGCGCCGTAAGAAGACTTCTGCCATGCGGTCCTCCACAGGGTCCAGGGAATCACCTTCGGTTGAGGAAGTACTCCTTGACAAGGCCGCTGTCGAGCGTGCCTTCGACGACCTCGCGGGCCAGGTCGGGCAGCCGGCGGCGGTGGGAGCGCGCATAGGACCGGAAGATCTCGAACGCCTCGTCCACGCTCGTGGCCCAGCGTTCGGCGAGCATCCCCTTGGCCTGCTCGATGACGACGCGCGAGCTGAGCGCGTGCTGGAGCTGGGCGCGCTCGACGTGGCTGCGTTCCAGGCTCCGCTGCTGTATGACGGCAACGGCCAGCAGGTCGGCCAGCGAGCGGACGAACGCGGTGTCCCGCTCGCCGAGCGGTGCGGAGGTGGTGGAGAAGAGAGCGAGGACGCCGACGGTGCGGGAGCGCAGGCTCATCGGTACGGCGTGCGCGGTCACGTAGCCGCGTCCCCGGGCGAGGGCGGTGAACCGCGGCCAGCGCGCGGCGGTGTGCGGGTCGGACAGGGCGATGTCGGTCAGGGCCGCGCCGCTGCGGTAGCAGTCGGCGCACGGGCTGCGGCCGTCCTGCGGGCCGGCCGGGTCCGGCAGGCGGGCGGTGTCGCCGGCCGCCGCGACCACGTGCAGTTCGTCGTGCGCGTCGGCCAGGAGCACGGCGGCGGCGTCGGCGCCGAGCAGGTCGGCACAGTACACGGTCATGCCGCACAGCAGCTCCGCGGTGTCGAAGTCGCCGACCAGTCCCTCCGGCAGGTCCGCCCAGGTCTGTGCCGGGCTTTCGTCCCGGGCCATGGAAATCATCCCTCTCCGCCGTCGGCCGGTCGTGGCCCGTGTCCATCGTCGCTCGGATCGCAGCCGCACGGCTACTATGCCTCCGGCAAAGCTCCAGCGGGAGACCGCCGACACCGCCCGCCTCACGGCGAGCAGTTCGCCATCTGGTCGCAGCGCGCGTCCCGTACGCTCGCGTAGCGGGGGAACCGGTCGGTCAGCCGTGTCGCCCTCAGCAGCGTGGCGATGCCGCGCTGGGCGTGCACGACCCGCAGCCAGCCGCCCTGCTCGGCGGCCCAGCGCTCGGCGTCGCACAGCTCTCGCAGCCCGGAACAGTCCATGAAGGTCACCGCTTTGAGGTCGACGATCACCCGGGGCGATCCGGTGGCGCGGCTGTGGCCCTGGCGCAGCAGATTGCGAAAGCGCGGCGCCGTCATGAGGTCCAACTCCCCTTCGGGCCGCACTACTTTGATCCTGCTCGCGCCGATCCGACGGTGGAAGTCCATAGCGATCCCGCCCCTGCAATCAAACATGCACGCACTGACTGGTCTTCGTGCGAACCGGGGTCCGGGGCACCGCGCCACCAGCGTATTCCGGGTGTAAGCCGAGCGGCGGTGAAGAAAGGTTCCGTTCGAAAGTCGGCCCCAATCGTTCACCCGTACGGGTGTTGCGTCGTACGTGCGAGCCCACCCGGCTCGTCCGGTCACGCCCGTACCGCTCAGGGCCACAGCGTCCGTGCGAGAACCACACCGGCGAACACCGCGCCGAGGCCCGCGGCGACGCTCGCCACCACGTTGGCCACGGCGTGCCGGCGCGCCCCGTCGGCGGCCAGCCGCAGCGTCTCGTACGAGAAGGTCGAGTACGTCGTCAGCGCCCCGCACAGGCCCGTACCGAGCAGGAGGTAGAGGTGCGAGGAGGCCGCGCCCGCCGCCACCGCGCCGGTGACCAGGCCCAGCACCAGCGAGCCCGCGACGTTCACCACGAACGTGCCCCAGGGGAAGACGGTGTCGTGCCGGGACTGCACGAAACGGTCGGTCAGGAAACGCAGCGGCGCACCGACCATCGCGCCGGCCACCACGAACAGCCAGTTCACCGGGTGCTGCCCCCGTCCGTCCCGGCGCCGCCGCCGTCCTCGTCCGGCCGCGCGGCGGTGTCCCCGTCCGTCCGGCCCTCGTAGCGGACGGCCTCGCAGGGGTCGAGGGTCACCAGGCCTCCCGTGACCAGCTCGTCCAGCTGCGGCAGGAAGTCCCGTACCCGCTCCTCGGTGTCCACGACGACCACCGCGACGGGCAGGTCCTCGCTCAGCGACAGCAGCCGCTGGGTGTGGACGAGGGAGGAGGCACCGAAGCCCTCGATGCCGCGGAAGACGCTCGCGCCCGCGAGGCCTGCGGCGCGGGCGCGGTGCACGATCTCCGCGTACAGCGGCCTGTGGTGCCAGGTGTCGCACTCGCCGACGACGATCGTCAGGCGCAGCGCCGGTCCGGTGAGCCGGGTCATGCGGATCGCCGCCCTCGTCCGCGCCGGGTCAGTACGTACCGGGTGCCGGCCAGCGCGGCCCAGGCCGCCGTCAGCGCGCCGAGCAGGGTGGCCGCCAGGCAGGCCACGGCGAGGGCCGGCTGCCCGGTGGCCGTCAGGTGCTCGATGTCCACCGCGTACGTGGAGAAGGTGGTGAAGCCGCCGAGGATTCCGGTGCCGAGGAACGGGCGCAGCAGCCGGTGCGGCGATCCCCGCTCGGTGATCAGCGCCATCAGGGCGCCCATCAGCGCGCAGCCGACGACGTTGACCAGGAGGGTGGTGGCGGGGAAGGTTCCGGGGGCGGTGGGCCACAGGAGACCGGCGCCGTAGCGGGCGGCGGCGCCGATGCCGCCGCCGATCGACACCGCGCCGACGACGGGCCACTGGCCCTGCCAGGGTGCCGGCGGCCGCGGGCCGGCCGGGATTTTCGCCGGGGGCCCGGTGGTGTGCGGGGCGGCGGGGCCGGGTGTGGCGGCCGTGAGCGGGCGGGGGGCTCCGGTGCTCATACGTCTCCTACTCGCGCGGTGCGTGCGTGCTGCGTTCCGCTCTGCAAGCAGGGACCGTTGGCGGCCTCGGACGGCCGCGGTTGGGGTCCGGCGGGCCCCACCGCCGGGCGGTGATCCGCGGATCACCGGCGCCCTCAGATTAACCCCGGGCGTTTGACACCGCCAAACATGGGATGTTCCCATCACCGGTGGAATCGAGAGGGAGGACGGCGTCCATGCCGCTGCGCAGCACCGCCCGCACCAGCCTGGTGGACCTGGTCATCGAGCAGATGGAACGGCTGATCACCGACGGCGAGTGGGAGGTCGGCGGGAAGATCCCCGCCGAACCCGTCCTCGTCGAGACGCTGGACGTGGGCCGCAACACCGTCCGCGAGGCGGTCCGGGCCCTCGTGCACACCGGGATGCTGGAGCCGCGCCAGGGCGACGGGACGTACGTACGGGCCAACAGCGACCTCGGCGCGGCGGTGCAGCGCCGGCTTCGCCGGGCCGCCGACCTGGAGGCGTACGAGGTCCGCGCCTCCCTGGAACGCGACGCGGCCCGCTACGCGGCGCTGCGCCGCACCGACGAGGACCTGGCGGCACTGCGGTCCGCGCTCGCCGAGCGGGACCGCGCCTGGGGGGACAGCGATGTCACCGCGTTCATCGACGCGGACATGCGCTTCCACCGGACCGTCGCCGCGGCAGCGCACAACAGCGTCCTCGCGGACCTGTACGAGCACTTCAGCGACGCGCTGCGGGCCACCCTCCAGGCCGTCATCCGCAGGCCGCTGCCCGATTCCGTACGCCATCAGTTCGACGCGCACACCGCCATCGTCGACGCCATCGAGGCCCGGGACCCGGACGCCGCCGAACAGGCCGCGCTGGCCCACCTGACCGAGGCCATGGACGCGCTGCGCGCGCCGCGGCCGGACGACGACGGCGCCCCGGCGGCGGACGCGCCGGCACACTGAGCAAGCCCAGGAGAAGAGCACCATGCAAGACGACGGACGGGCCGCCACCCTGAGCGCCCCCGGCACCGGCGGCGCCACCCGGCCGGACGCACCCGCCGGGGACACCGCCCCGCGCACCCCGCCTTCGGGCGCCACCGGGCGCCGCGCCCTCTACCTGGCCGCGGGCGTCATCCTGCTCGCGCTCAACCTGCGCCCCGCGCTCGTCGCCGTGTCCCCGCTGGCGGGCACCATCCGCGACGAGAGCGGCATGTCGGCCGCGGCCACCAGCCTGCTGACCGCGCTGCCGCTGCTCTGCTTCGGCCTGCTCGCGCCGGTCGCGCCGCGGCTCGGCCGGCGCTTCGGCATGGAGCGCTCGCTGCTCGGCACCATGGTGCTGATCTGCGCGGGTACGGCGCTGCGGCTGCTGGACTCGGTGGTCGCGCTGTTCGCCGGGACGGTCGTCATCGGCGCGGGCATAGCCGTGGCCAACGTGCTGCTGCCCGGCCTGATCAAGCGGGACTTCGCGGCCAGGTCCGGGCTGATGACCGGGCTGTACTCGATGTCGCTGTTCGGCGGCGCGGCCCTGGCGGCCGGGGTCACCGTGCCGGTGCAGCGCGCCGCCGGGCTGAGCTGGCAGGCCACGCTGGCGTGCTGGGGCTCGCTGGCGGTCATCGCGCTGGTGGTGTGGCTGCCGCAGACCCGCAGCCGTACGCGCACCTCGGCGGCCACCGCCCGGGAAGCGGCCCACCCCGTACGCGGTCTGTGGCGCTCCCCGCTGGCCTGGCAGGTCACCGCGTACATGGGCCTGCAGTCGCTCAGCTACTACGCGGCGGCCGCCTGGCTGCCGACCATGCTCACCGACGCCGGGATGAGCGCGGGCGACGCGGGCTGGATGCTGTCGTTCTCCTCGCTGCTGGGCATCGCGGGCTCCTTCCTGGCGCCGGTGATCGTCGGGCGGCGGCTGTCGGCGGGCGCGCTGGCCGCACTCGGGGCGGTGCTCTGCGCGGCCGGGTTCGCGGGGATGCTGGCCGCGCCGGCCGGCGGCGCGTACGTGTGGATGACGCTGCTGGGCCTCGGCCAGGGCGCGGCCATCAGCCTGGCCCTGCTGTTCATCGTGCAGCGCGCGCCGGACATCCGGCACACCGCGCAGCTGTCCAGCATGGCGCAGTGCTTCGGGTACATCCTGGCGGCCACCGGGCCCGCGGTGCTGGGCGCCGTGCACGACGTCTCGGGCGGCTGGGTGGTGCCGGTGGCCGTGCTGCTGGCCCTGCTCGTCCCGCAGGTGGCGGCGGGCCTGGGTGCCGCGCGTCCGCGTCATGTCGCGGGCCGCTGAAGCCGGTAGGTACGCGACGGAGCGGGAGAATCCGCTCGGGCGGGAGGTGCGCGGAGCCGCCGCGACGCCTCCCGCCCCGTGGCGCGGCCGGGCCATACTGGTGCCGTGTCGGTGATCAGCAACCTCCGTAAAGCGGTCCGCCTGCCCCAGCAGCGGCGCCGTGGTGTCGACCTCAGCCACCCGGCGCGGTCGCCGCTGGGCACCGCCGTGGTCAACTGCGCGGTCTACGAGAACGGCGTGCGCCAGCCCGGCGACCACCCCGCCGAGGACGCCGTCCGCCGGGTCCGCGAATCGGGCAGCGGCTTCGTCTGGATCGGGCTGCACGAGCCGTCGGAGAAGGAGTTCGCCGGCGTCGTCGAGCTGTTCGGGCTGCATCCGCTGGCCGTCGAGGACGCGGTGCACGCGCACCAGCGGCCGAAGCTGGAGCGCTACGACGGCTCGCTGTTCACGGTGTTCAAGACGGTCTGTTATGTGGACCACGACCGGCTCACCGAGACCAGCGAGGTGGTGAACACCGGCGAGATCATGGTCTTCACCGGCGCCGACTTCGTCATCACCGTGCGGCACGGCGGCCATGGCTCGCTCGGCCCGCTGCGCGAGCAGCTGGAGGCGGAGCCGGAGCAGCTGGCCATCGGCCCGTCCGCCGTGCTGCACGCCATCGCGGACCTGGTCGTGGACGACTATCTGGACGTCGCGGCGGCCGTGCAGGACGACATCGACGACGTCGAGAGCGGGGTCTTCGCCCAGAGCCCGCGCCGCGTCCCCGGCGGGGAGCGCCGCCGCGGCGCCAAGGGCTCCGGCACCGACGCGGGCCGGATCTACCAGCTCAAGCGGGAACTCCTGGAGCTGAAGCGGGCGGTGGCACCGCTGGCCCGCCCCCTGCACGCCCTGGCCACCCAGCCGATGGCGCTGGTGGACCCGCACATCACCACGTACTTCCGGGACGTGTCGGACCACCTGGAGCGGGTGACCGAGCAGATCACCGCCTTCGACGAACTGCTCAACTCCATACTCCAGGCGCACCTCGCACAGGTGACCGTGGCGCAGAACGAGGACATGCGGCGGATCAGCGCCTGGGTGGCGATCCTCGCCGTGCCGACCATGGTGTGCGGCGTCTACGGCATGAACTTCGAGCACATGCCGGAGAAGCACTGGACGTTCGGCTATCCGCTGGTCATGGCCGTCACGCTCACGCTCTGCTTCCTCATCCACCGCGGCTTCAAGCGCAACGGATGGCTGTAGGGCGGGTGGCGGGGCCGCCGGCCGCTCAGGCCAGGTAGCCGTCGGGGCGTATCAGTACGGTGTCGCCCGGCGCGGCAGCGTAGGCGGCGAAGGCGTGGCCCTCGGCGTCGGTCACATACCGTCCGGCGCCGGGCTGTCGGCCGGGGCGCAGCACGGCGTAGGCGTGGTCCTCGTCCGGGGCGGGCGCGCCGAAGACCAGCCGGGTGAAGTGCGGGCCGCGGAAGAGGTCGAAGAGGCGGACGCGCCTGCCGTCCGCGTCCCGCAGCGGGGCGTCCGGGGCGCGGTCGCCGGTGACGAGGGGGCCGGTGGCGTCCGGGGCGCGGTAGGTGATGTCGAGGCCGAAGCCCTCCTCGCCGCGCTTGTGCGCGTCCGCCGCTCCCTTGGCGTACTTGTCCAGCAGCTCGGTGCTGACGCCGAGGACGCGGGCCGCGACCGCCCGCCGCTCGGTCTCGTAGGTGTCGAGCGCGGTCTCGGCGGCCAGCTTCCAGCCCAGGTTGTAGGCGTCCTGCACGCCCGTGTTGAGGCCCTGGCCGCCGGTCGGCGGGTGGACGTGCGCGGCGTCGCCGGCCAGGAAGACGCGCCCCACCCGGTACCGCTCGGCCAGCCGTACGTTCGGCCGCCACACCGTCGACCAGCCGTGTCCGGTCAGGCGCACACCGGACGAGAACCGGTCGAGGGCGGCCTGCATCGTCTCCAGGGAGGCGTCGTCGCCCTCGTCGAGGCGCGAGATGAACTGGAACCGGCCGGTGCCGGGCAGCGGGGTCAGCGCGGTGCCCCGTACCGGGTCGTCCGCCGCGGCGAACCAGTGGCCGAGCGTGGGGTCGAGGCCGGGCGCGGACACGTCGCCGACCAGCACGCGGAAGGACTCGTCGGTGGTGCCGGGGAAGGCCACCCCGATCGCCTTGCGGACCACGCTGGCGCCGCCGTCGGCGCCGACGAGGTAGTCGTACCGGTCCGTCTCACCGGTGGCGAACCGCGCGGTCACCCCGTCCGTGTCCTGCTCCAGCCCGACCAGTTCGGTCGCCTGCTCGACGCGTACGCCGAACTCCAGCAGCCGGGCCCGCAGGATCTCCTCGGTCTGCGACTGGCCGAGCACCCACGCGTTCGGATACGGCACGCCCGGGGTCGGCTCGCGCGGCTCGGTCATCCGGCGCTCGCCCACGAAACGGCCGTCGAGGTGCACGCGGAGCGGCACCTGCGGCGCCCCCGCGGCCCGTACGGCGGCGAGCACGCCGAGGTCGTCGAAGACCTCCAGCGTGCGCGGCTGGAGGCCGTCGCCCCGGGAGCCGTCGAAGAACGCGGTCGCCTTGTCGACGACCCGCACTTCGACGCCGCGCCGGGCCAGCTCGATGCCCAGCGTCAGGCCGGTCGGTCCGCCGCCCACCACGAGAATCCGCATGATGAATCTCCATTCAGTGAATTTAGATTCATCTTGTGGGCTGCTAGCGTGCGCTGTCAAGAGAGCTGGAGGACACGTGAAGCGCGCGGAGCAGGCGGTCGAGACCAGGGCGGCGCTGATCGAGGCGGCCAAGCGCCTGTTCGCCGCCCGCGGCTACCTGAACACCAAGATCACCGACATCACGACGGAGGCCGGCCGGGCGGCCGGCTCCTTCTACCGCCACTTCACGAGCAAGGAAGACCTGCTCAAAGCGCTGCTGGACGAGCTGGCCGCGCTCGGCGACACCTACGCCGACGCCGCCGGACACAAGTCGGACTTCACCGACCCGGACGCGATCCGCTACCACGTGGCCGGCTACCGGCGCCTGCATCGGGAGCACGCGGCGACCATGCTCGCGCTGCGCCAGGCGGCCCTCGTCAGCGAGGACTTCGCCCGCACCCTCGACCGGTTCCGCCGCGGACAGCTCGACGACCTCGCCGACCACCTGGCACACGTACAGAACCTGCCGGCCTCCGTGGAGACCACCCTGACGCTGGTGAGCGCCATGCTGGACGCCCCCGCGCAGCTGTGGTCCGACACGTCCGAGGAAGAGGCCGTCGAGGTGACCACCCGGTTCATCTACCGCGCGCTGAACGGCACGGACTACCCGCCGCGGGCATAGGACACACCCGCCGCGGGCGCGGGGCGCGCTGCGGCGGGTGGTCCGAAGGTGCGGGCGGTCCGGCGAGTCCTGTCAGGGCACCAGGACCCGGTCCGCGTCCGCAGTCCCGTGCTCGTCCCGGGGCGTGGCGGCCTCGTCAGCTCCCCCGTCCGTACGGGACTCCCCGTCCGTACGGGACTCCTCGGCCCGGCGCGGCTCCCCGGCCGTACGCGGCTTCCCCGGCATCAGGAACAGCAGCAGGAAGATGACCACCAGGCCCGCCGCCACCCACCACAGCGAGGTGACCGTGGCGTCGACGACCGCCGCCCGCGGGTCCCGGCCGCCCGCTTCGCCGAGGACGCCGAAGAAGGCCACCGACGACAGGCCGAGTCCGAACGCCATGCCCACCTGACCGGTGGTGTTGAAGATCCCGGACGCCGATCCGGAGTGCTCGGCCGGCACCTCGGAGATGGCCGCGTCGGTGATCGGCGCGACGATCAGGCCCATGCCGCCGCCCATCAGCAGCATCGCGGGGATCATCTGCCAGGACGTCAGTTCCGTGCCGTACCGCCCGGCCTGCGCTATGTAGAGCAGCGCGCCGGACAGCATGACCAGCGCACCGGCCTGCATCACCTTGCGCCCGAAGCGCGGCACCAGCTTCTGTACGGAGATCCCGGCCGCCGCCGAGCAGGCGAGCGAGAACGGCACCCCGGTCAGCCCGGCGTGCAGCGGCTCCCATCCCAGGCCGAGCTGCATGAACAGGGTCCACACGAGGAAGAACAGGCCGGAGAGCGCGCCGAAGGTGAGCTGGACACCGGCGCCCGCGGCGAACGTCCGGAGCCTGAACAGGGAGAGTTCGACGAGCGGCGAGCCGTCCTTGCGGGCCTTGGCCCGCTCGTACCGCACGAAGACGGCCAGGACCAGCGGGCTCGCGGCCATCGACACGAACCCCCATACGGGCCAGCCCATTTCGCGGCCCTGGGTGAGGGGGAAGAGCACCATCAGGAGCGCGAGCGCGACCAGGACGGTGCCGCCGAGGTCGAGGCGCTGCGCCTGGGAGGCGCGGGACTCGGTGACGAAGCGGCGGCCGAGGAGGATACCGGCGACACCGACCGGCAGATTGATCAGGAAGATCGGCCGCCACTGGAGGCCGAGGATGTCCCACTGCGTCAGCAGCGCGCCGATCAGCGGCCCGCACACCGCGCCCAGCCCGACGACGGCGCCGAACATGCCGAAGACCTTGCCGCGTTCGTGCGCCGGGAAGGTGACATGGATGATCGCCAGCACCTGCGGCACCATCAGCGCGGCCATCGCCCCTTGCAGCACGCGCGCGGCGATCAGCATCCCCGGGTCCGCGGCGACACCGCACAGCGCGGAGGCGACGGTGAAGCCGCCCATGCCGAGCAGGAAGAGCCGGCGGCGGCCGTGGATGTCGCCGAGCCGGCCCCCGGTGATCAGGCCGACGGCGAAGGCGAGCGCATAGCCCGCGGTGATCCACTGGACGGCGCCGAACGAGGCGCCGGTGTCCCGCTGGATGCTGGGCACGGCGATGTTGACGATGGTCGCGTCCACCAGGTCCATGAAGGCGGCGGTCAGCACGACGGCGAGCGCGATCCAGCGTCTGCGGTCGGCCGCGTCGGGGGCGGTCGCGGGCGGGGTGGGCATGGTGGTCGCTCCTGATGGGTGGTGCGGTCTGCGGGTACCGGGCTGCGCCGCGGCACCGGTGGCCGCCGCGGTCATCCACACACTATGAGCCGTATAGGACAGCTCCGGTCCTACACGGACGGGCATCATCGACGGCATGAGTGAGACCTCGGCACGCCTCCTGAACCTGCTGTCCCTGCTCCAGACGCCCCGTGAATGGCCCGGCAGCGAACTGGCCGACCGTCTGCGGGTCACCACCCGCACGATCCGCCGCGACATCGAGCGGCTGCGCGACCTCGGCTATCCGGTGCACGCCACGATGGGCTCGGAGGGCGGCTACCGGCTCGCCGCCGGTGCCGCGATGCCCCCGCTGCTGCTGGACGACGAGGAGGCGGTGGCCATCGCCGTCGGGCTGCGCTCGACGGCCGGGCACACCGTCGACGGCGTGGAGGAGGCGTCCGTACGGGCCCTGGCCAAGCTGGAGCAGGTGCTGCCGGCCCGGCTGCGGCGGCGGGTGGGCACCCTGGGCACCGCCACCGTACCGATGCCCTCCGGGGACGGGCCGACCGTCGATCCGGCGCACCTGACCGTCCTGGCAGCGGCCGTCGCCAACCAGGAGCGGGTGCGCTTCACCTACCGGGCGGGCGCCGGCGCCCGCTCCAAGCGCCTGGTGGAGCCGTACCGGCTGGTGGCCGCCGGGCGCCGCTGGTATCTGGTGGCGTTCGACAACGAGCGCGAGGACTGGCGGATCTTCCGCGTGGACCGGCTGAGCGAGCCGTACCCCACGGGGGTACGCAGCACGCCGCGCGAGCTGCCCGCCGAGGATGCCGCCGCCTTCGTCACGGAGCGGATGCACGGCATGGGGCCCGGCTGCTCCGCGGAGGTCACGGTGCACGCGTCCGCCACGGAGGTCTGCGACCGGCTGGGGCGCGCGGCGGCCGCGGTGGAGCCGCTCGACGGGGAGGCGTGCCGGGTGCGCACCCGGCCGGACTCGCTGGAGTGGACGGCGTTCCGGCTGGCGATGCTGGGCTGCGAGTTCACGGTGCACGAGCCGCCGGAGCTGGCGGACTACCTGCGGCGGCTGGGCGGACGGGTACTGCGGGCGGGAGGTGCGGGTCCGGCCGTGTCGACGGATACCCGGGAGGGGTAGCCTCTATACCCCCTAGGGGTATACAGTTCAGGCAGTGGACGACGGTGACACCCCGCCGCCACCCCCGCCCCCGAAGGAGCAGCCATGACCACCACCGTCGACGAGCGCCGGATCGAGCTGGAGATCGGCGGCATGACCTGCGCCTCCTGTGCCGCCCGCGTCGAGAAGAAGCTCAACCGGATGGACGGCGTCACCGCCACCGTCAACTACGCCACGGAGAAAGCGAGGATCACGTATGCCGACGGCGCCGGTGTCGACGTCGCGGACCTGATCGCCACCGTAGAGAGAACCGGCTACACGGCCGCCGTCCCGGAGCCCCCGGCCCCCGCGCCACCGCCACCGGATTCCGGCGGGGCGCCCGCACCGGACGCGGAGCCGGGCGCCGACCCCCTCGGCCCGCTGCGGCAGCGCCTGACCGTCTCCGTGCTCCTGGCCGTGCCGGTGATCCTGATGGCGATGGTCCCGGCGCTGCAGTTCGACAACTGGCAGTGGCTGTCGCTGACCCTGGCGGCGCCGGTCGTGGCGTACGGCGCCTGGCCGTTCCACAGGGCCGCCTGGACCAACCTGCGGCACGGCACGGCCACCATGGACACCCTGGTCTCCATGGGCACGCTCGCCGCCCTCGGCTGGTCCCTGTGGGCACTGTTCTTCGGCGACGCCGGAATGCCCGGCATGACCCACCCGTTCGAGCTGACGATCGCGCGCGGCAACGGCAGCGGCAACATCTACCTGGAGGCCGCGGCCGGCGTCACCGCCTTCATCCTGGCCGGGCGCTACTTCGAGGCCCGCTCCAAGCGCCGGGCCGGCGCCGCGCTCAGGGCCCTGCTGGAGCTGGGCGCCAAGGACGTCGCGGTGCTGCGGGACGGGCGCGAGGTGCGCGTCCCGGTGGGGCAGCTCGCCGTCGGCGACCACTTCGTCGTACGGCCCGGGGAGAAGATCGCGACGGACGGCACGGTCGTGGACGGCTCGTCCGCCGTGGACGCGTCGATGCTCACCGGCGAGTCGGTGCCCGTCGAGGTCGCCCCCGGCGACCCGGTCACCGGCGCCACCGTCAACGCGGGCGGCCGGATCGTCGTCGAGGCGACCCGGATCGGCGCGGACACCCAGCTGGCCCGTATGGCGCGGCTGGTCGAGGACGCGCAGAACGGCAAGGCCGCCGCCCAGCGCCTGGCCGACCGGATCTCCGCCGTCTTCGTCCCGGTCGTCATCGCGCTGGCGCTCGGCACCCTCGGCTACTGGCTCGTCGCGGGCGAGGGCGCGGTCGCCGCGTTCACCGCCGCCGTCGCCGTACTGATCATCGCCTGCCCCTGCGCCCTGGGCCTGGCCACCCCGACCGCGCTCATGGTCGGCACCGGCCGCGGCGCCCAGCTCGGCATCCTGATCAAGGGGCCCGAGGTCCTGGAGTCCACCCGCCGCGTCGACACCGTCGTCCTGGACAAGACCGGCACCGTCACCACCGGCGCGATGACGCTCACCGGCGTCCACCTCGCCGACGGCGAGTCCGAGTCCGAGGCGCTGCGCCTGGCCGGCGCCCTGGAGCACTCCTCCGAGCACCCCATCGCCCGCGCCGTCGCCGGTGCGGCGGCCGAGCGTACGGGCGAGCTGCCGGTCCCCGAGGACTTCGCGAACGTACCGGGCCGCGGGGTCCAGGGCGTCGTCGAGGGCCACGCCGTCCTCGTCGGCCGCACCTCGCTCCTCTCGGAGTGGGCCGTCGAGCTGCCCGCCGCGCTCGCGGACGCCAAGGCCGCCGCCGAGGACGCCGGGCACACCGCGGTCGCCGTGGCCTGGGACGGGGCGGCGCGCGCCGTGCTCGTCGTCGCCGACGCGGTCAAGCCCACCAGCGCCGAGGCGATCCGGCGGCTGCGCGCCCTCGGCCTCACCCCGGTCCTGCTCACCGGCGACAACGCGGCCGTCGCCCGCTCGGTGGCCGCCGAGGTCGGCATCGACGCGGACCACGTCGTGGCGGAAGTGCTGCCCGAGGACAAGGTCGCGGTCGTCAAGCGCCTCCAGGCGGAGGGCAGGTCGGTCGCCATGGTCGGCGACGGCGTCAACGACGCGGCGGCGCTCGCCCAGGCCGACCTGGGCCTGGCGATGGGCACCGGCACGGACGCCGCCATCGAGGCCGGCGACCTGACGCTCGTACGGGGCGACCTGCGCGCCGCGGCGGACGCCATCCGCCTCGCCCGCCGTACCCTCGGCACCATCAAGGCGAACCTCTTCTGGGCCTTCGGCTACAACGTCGCCGCGCTGCCGCTGGCCGCCGCCGGGCTGCTCAACCCCATGATCGCCGGAGCCGCGATGGCGTTCTCCTCGGTCTTCGTGGTGGCCAACAGCCTCCGGCTGCGCCGCTTCAAGCCGCTCACCTGAGCGGCCGAACACCGCCCGCCGGCCCGGTACCGACAGCGACCCGCTGTACGGGCCGGGCCGGCGGCATGTGCGGGGCACGGCGCCGGCCGGGCGTACGCGCCCGACCGTACGTGGCGTTCCCTCCAGAACTCCGCTCCGAAGATTGGCACAACACGCAATGCTCCCGGGGCCCGCACCCCTAACACTGAACAGGTACCGTCCGCACACGCACAGGGGTTCCCATGACGGGCTCACGCGTCCTGGCTCTCGGCCACTACCAGCCCTCCGAGGTGCTCACCAACGACGACCTCGCGAAGATCGTCGACACCGACGACGCGTGGATCAGCAGCCGCGTCGGCATCCGCACCCGGCACGTCGCGGCCCCCGACGAGACCGTGGACGCGATGGCCGCCGCCGCGGCCGCCAAGGCGCTCGCCGCGAGCGGCCTGGCGGCGCAGGACATCGACCTCGTCCTGGTGGCCACCTGCACGGCCGTCGACCGCAGCCCCAACACCGCCGCGCGGGTCGCCGCCCGGCTCGGCCTGCCGGCCCCCGCCGCCATGGACATCAACGTCGTCTGCGCGGGCTTCACCCACGCCCTGGCCACCGCCGACCACGCCATCCGGGCGGGTTCGGCCGTCAACGCGCTGGTCGTCGGCGCCGAGAAGTTCACCGACGTGGTCGACTGGACGGACCGCTCGACCTGCGTACTCGTCGGGGACGGGGCGGGCGCCGCGGTCGTCACGGCCGCGGCGGAACCGGAGATCGGCCCGGTCCTGTGGGGCTCGGTCCCGGAGATGGGCAATGCCGTCCGCATCGAGGGCAGCCCGGCCCGCTTCTCCCAGGAGGGCCAGGCCGTCTACCGCTGGGCCACCACCCGGCTGCCGGCCATCGCCCGCCAGGTGTGCGAGCGGTCCGGCATCCGGCCGGAGGACCTGGCCGGCGTCGTGCTGCACCAGGCCAACCTGCGGCTGATCGAGCCGCTGGCGGAGCGCATCGGCGCGGTCAACGCCGTGATCGCGCGCGATGTCGTCGAGTCCGGCAACACCTCCGCCGCCTCCGTCCCGCTGGCCCTGTCCAAGCTGGTCGAGCGGCGGGAGATCCCGTCCGGCGCCCCGGTGCTGCTCTTCGGCTTCGGCGGCAACCTGTCGTACGCGGGGCAGGTCGTGCGGTGCCCGTGAGGGAGGTCGCCGGAGCCTGACGCGGGCCGGGGGCCCGGACGCGGCCGGGTCCTGCCGACCGCATGTCCGATTCCTTCAAGACCCGGCCCCGGCTCGCTCCCTACGCTCAACCCCATGAGCAACGAAACACAGCACACAAAGACGCCGAGCGGCACCCCCGGGACCGGGACGGAACCGGCTCCGCGCTTCGCCGCGATCGGCATGGCCGTCGCCGACATGGCGGCCTCGCTCGCCTTCTACCGCCGGCTGGGCCTGTCCGTCCCGGCGGAGGCCGACACCGCCCCGCACGCCGAGGCCGCACTGCCCGGCGGGCTGCGCCTGATGTGGGACACGCACGAGACCCTGCGCTCCATCACCCCCGGGTGGACACCGCCGGCGGACGGCGCCCCGACGGGCCTGGCCTTCGAGTGCGCGCACCCGGCCGGGGTCGACAAGACCTACGCGGAGCTGGTCGCCGCCGGGTACACCGGGGAGAAGGAGCCGTGGGACGCGCCCTGGGGGCAGCGGTACGCGGTGGTCCAGGACCCGGACGGGCACGGGGTGGATCTCTTCGCGGCGCTTGCGTAGGACGTAGCGGGGCGGGGGGACGTACGGGCCGCAGGCGTCCCCGTGCGACGCCTGGCTCCGGCCTCCGCGGCCCGGTCCCCGGCCCCGCGGGCCTCCGCCGCTACGGCACTTCCCGCAGGTAGAGCGCCCCGCAGGAGTGGCAGAACGGTTCGGCTGCCGACGTGCCCCACACGTCCGCGGACTGTACGGCGGCGTCCGGTTGCAGTTCGCGTCCGCACATCGACTGCGTACCGTCCAGCCGCACCATGTGCCACGTCTTGACCGGCGCGTCCGGCTGCCGCGGCGAGCCCTCGTCCGCGTACTCCGCGCGCATCTCGTGCTCCATGGCGACGCACCTCCTCGCCCCCCACGATGCGCCCGCGAGCGGGCCGGCCGCCACCCGGCGGACGGCTCAGAACACCGACCAGCCGGTCAGCGTCGTGAAGTGGTCCAGCGCCGCCGCCCCCGCGACCGAGTTGCCGCGGCTGTCCAGGCCGGGGCTCCACACGCACAGCGTGCAGCGTCCCGGTACGACCGCGACGATCCCGCCGCCCACCCCGCTCTTGGCGGGCAGCCCCACCCGGTAGGCGAACTCGCCCGCCGCGTCGTACGTGCCGCAGGTCAGCATCACCGCGTTGATCCGCTTGGCCTCGCGCGCCTCCAGCAGGCGGCTGCCGTCCGCACGTAGCCCGTGCCGTGCCAGGAAGCCGCCGGCCGCCGCCAGGTCGCGGCAGCTCATCTCGATGGAGCACTGCCAGAAGTAGTGCTCGATGACGCTGGGGACGGGGTTCTCCAGGTTGCCGAAGCTGGCCATGAAGTGGGCGAGCGCCGCGTTGCGGTCGCCGTGGTCGGCCTCGGAGTCCGCCACGGCCTGGTCGAAGGCGAGATCCGGGTTGCCGGACTCCTCGCGCAGGAAGTGCAGCATCGTGGTGCTGGCGTCGCCGGTCAGGGTCTGGAGACGGTCGGTGATGACGAGCGCGCCCGCGTTGATGAAGGGGTTGCGCGGCACGCCGTTCTCCCACTCCAGTTGCACGAGCGAATTGAACGGGGTGCCGGACGGCTCGCGGCCGACCCGCTTCCAGATGTCCTCGTTGTCGTTGGCCATGACCAGCGCCAGCGAGAACGTCTTCGATATGGACTGCACGGAGAACGGGACCTCCCAGTCCCCCGCCCCATACACCTCGCCGTTGATGTCGGCCACCGCTATCCCGAAGCGGTCCCCCGGCACCTTTTCGAGTGCCGGTATGTAGTCGGCAACCTGCCCATGTCCGACATACGGCCTCGCAAAGGCCGCTACCTCCTCAAGAACGGCCTGGTAGTCCATGACGGACAAGCTACCCCGGGCCCGCGATCACCCCCAGCGGGGCCCCCGCCAGCGCCTTCACCTCACGCGCCAGGTGGGCCTGGTCCGCGTACCCGGCACGGGCCGCCACCTCCGCGTACGGCAGGTGGGCACGGGCCAGTTCCAGCGCGCGTACGAGGCGCAGCACCCTGGCCAGCGTCTTGGGCCCGTACCCGAACGCCTCCAGACACCGGCGGTGCAGCTGCCGCTCGCCGATCCCCACGGTCCGGGCGACCTCCGCCACGGACCGGCCGCGGCCGAGCGCCGCCGCGATCACGTCCCGCGCCGGGTCGGGCGGGCCCGGCGCCTCCCGCAGACGGTGAACGGCGATCTCCTCCAACACCCGTCCGGGTGATCCGGTCCCGGCCACTGTCCCGGCCAGCCGCGCCACCAGATCCCCGGGCCACAGCTCCTCCAGGGGCACCCGCTGATCGCGCAGCGCGTGCGCCGGCACACCGAAGACGGCGGGCCCCTGACCGGGGGCGAAGCGCAGCCCGACGACGGTCTCGCCGGGCCGGGCGGCCGGGAGGTGCGCGGCGGTGTCCGGCCCGGCCACGGTCAGCCGGCCGCCCCACCACAGCAGGTCCGTGCAGCCGTCGGGCAGCACCCGCTGCGGCGTCCGCGGCGGGTCCGCGGGCGCGCGCTTGGTCCAGACGACCGCGCCGGCCAGCCGCGACGCCCGCTCCCGGTAACCGCCCGGGTCCCCGTCCGCGCCCGGGGGCGCGCCCTGGGGCCGCCCGGCGCCCGGGGGCGCGCCCCGGCCCGCGCCCAGGCCGTCACCTGCGTCCGTATCCCCCTCGATGGCCCTGTCCACATCCCCAGCCTGGCACGGGAACGCGGGTAACGTCCGGACCGTTGATCCGGTACGGCAACGCGACGACAGCGGGGCCGTCCGCCCCTCCCCCGACGACCCCACGGAGGCAGCAATGGCAGGCTTTCTCGACCGCGCCAAGGAGCAGGCACAGAGCGCGCTGAACCAGGGCAAGCAGAAGGTCGACGAGGTCCAGCAGCAGCGGGCGGGCAACGACCTGCTGAAGAAGCTGGGCGCGGCGTACTACGCGGAGCGCCGCGGCAACGGCTCGGCACAGGCCACCCAGGAGGCGCTGAGCGCGCTGGAGGCTCACATCGCCACCCACGGCGACGGCTTCCTGCGCGGCTGAAAGGCGGCTTTCTCTGCGTCTGAAACCGGTGGAAAGCGGCTGAAACCGCTCGCTCATCCGCTCGTACACACGACGAACGGCTGGTCTGGGACCTGACGTTCCAGTACAAGCGTTTTATGAGGCGGTGCGCGGTCGGCGGCCGCCGCGCACCGAACGGAGTCGGCCATGGCCCCACCCATGTCCGCGAACACCTTCCTCAAAGCCCTCAGAGACGAAGGCCTGGAGATCGTCGAGGTCGGCGAGTGGCGCACGCACAACCGCGCCGGCCACGGTGACTGGGGCCCGGTGCACGGCGTGGTGATCCACCACACCGTCACGTCCGGGACCGAGAACACGGTCCGTCTCTGCTACGACGGCACCTCGGCGCTGCCAGGCCCGCTGTGCCACGGCGTGATCACCAAGGACGGCCGGGTCCACCTGGTCGGCTGCGGGCGCGCCAACCACGCGGGCAGCGGCGACCGGGACGTCCTGAAGGCCGTGATCGCCGAGAAGAAGCAGCTGCCCCCCACCAACCAGTACAACGCCGACGGCAACGTCCACTTCTACGGCTTCGAGTGCGAGAACCTGGGCGACGGCAAGGACCCCTGGCCCGAGGCCCAGCTGGAAGCCATCGAGAAGGCCGCGGCGGCGCTGTGCCGCGTGCATGGCTGGAACGAGTACTCGGTCGTCGGCCACCTGGAATGGCGCGCGGACAAGATAGACCCCAAGGGCTTCACGATGCAGGACATGCGCGCGCGCATCGGCGCCCGGCTGAAGTAGCACCGGCCGCGGTGCCCCCCACCGCCATGTGAAGCGGCACCCGCTGTCACGCGACAATGGCCGTGTGACCTCCACCGTCCCCGACCTCGCCGCACTGCGGCCGCGCCTGCCGTCCCCCCTCCGGCACATCGAGGACGGACGGTTCGCGCGCCGCGGTGTGCGGCTGCTGCTCAAACGGGACGACCTGATCCACCCCGAACTGCCCGGCAACAAGTGGCGCAAGCTGGAGCTGAACCTGCGGGCGGCGGCCGAGGCCGGTGAGCACACGCTGCTCACGTTCGGCGGCGCGTACTCCAACCACCTGCGGGCCACCGCAGCGGCCGGCCGCCTCCTGGGGTTCGCCACGGTGGGCGTCATACGGGGCGCGGAGCTGGCGGACCGCCCGCTGAACCCGTCCCTCGCGCAGTGCGCCGCCGACGGTATGCGCCTGCACTTCGTCGACCGCGCCACCTACCGCCGCAAGACCGACCCGGAGGTCGCCGCGGCGCTACGGGAACGTTTCGGCCCGCACTACGCCATACCCGAAGGGGGCAGCAATGCCCTCGCCGCCCAGGGCTGCACGGCCCTGGGCCGGGAACTGCACGGCACGTCGGACGTGGTCGCCGTCGCCTGCGGTACCGGCGGAACCCTGGCGGGCCTGGCCGCCGGCCTCGGCCCGGACCAGCGGGCCCTCGGCATCCCCGTCCTCAAGGGCGGCACCCCCCACTTCCTCACCGCGGAAACCGAACGCCTCCAGCACGCGGCCTTCGGCACCCGCCGCGGCACCTGGACCCTGGACGACCGCTTCCACTGCGGCGGCTACGCCCGCAGCACCCCCGAACTGGAAGCCTTCGCCACCGACTTCGAGTCCCGCCACGGCATCCCCCTGGAGCGCCTGTACGTGGCCAAACTCCTCCTGGCCCTGACCACCCTGACGGAGGAGGGCTCCTTCCCGCCCGGCACGACGGTGACGGCGGTCGTGACGGGCGCGCCGTAACGTGCGGGGGCCCCCGGCGCCGCCCTAATCGGCCCCTTCCCGATACGCCGCGGCCTCCTCCAGGTCCAGCCGCTTCAGCAGCACCCGCATCATCTCGTCATCGATCCGCCGCTCGTCCCGCAGCCGCACGAACACCTTCCGCTCCGCGTCGATCATTTCCCGCGCCAGCCGCCGGTACGTCTCGTCCGCCGACTCCCCCGTCAGCTCGTTGACCGTCCCCAGCCGCTCCCACACCGCGTTGCGGCGCCGTTCCAGTACGGTGCGCAGCCGGTCGGCCAGCGGCCCGGGGAGCGCGTTGCGGTCGTCCTCCAGCAGTTCGGTCAGCCGCTGCTCAGCGGCCCGCGACGCCTCGTTCTGCGACTGCGCCTCGGCGAGCGTCTCGCCCCGTACGTCCCGCGCCGGCAGCCGCAGCGCGCGGATCAGCGGCGGCAGGCTCAGCCCTTGGACGACGAGCGTGCCGATGACGGTCGTGAAGGTCAGGAAGAGCACCAGGTTGCGCGCCGGGAAGCCGTCGCCGGAGTCCTGGACGGTCATCGGGATGGAGAAGGCGATGGCGAGCGACACCACGCCGCGCATCCCGGCCCACCCGACGATCACCGGCGCCTTCCAGTTCGTACCGGGTTCGCGGGTGCGGATGCGGTCGGACAGCATCCGCGGCAGGAACGTCGCGGGGAAGACCCACACGAAGCGCGTGAGCACCACCACCAGGAAGACCACGAAGGCGTACCAGGCGGCCTCCGCCCCGCTGAACTCGCCCAGCCCGCGCAGCACCACCGGCAGTTGCAGGCCGATGAGGGCGAACACCGACGACTCCAGGATGAAGGAGACCATCTTCCAGACGGCCTCCTCCTGGAGCCGCGTCTCGAAGTCGACCTGCCAGGACCGGTGCCCGAGGTAGAGGGCGACCACGACGACCGCCAGCACACCGGACGCCCCGAATTCCTCGGCGACCTGATAGGCGACGAACGGGATGAGCAGCGACAGGGTGTTCTCCAGCAGCGGCGCGTCCCGCAGCCGGCAGCGCAGCCAGTGCAGCGGGATCATCAGCACCACGCCGACCCCGATCCCGCCCAGCGCCGCGACCGCGAACTCGCGGATGCCGTCGGTCCAGGTCGCGCCCACGCCGACGGCGGCCGCCACGGCCACCTTGTACGCGGTGATCGCGGTGGCGTCGTTGACCAGCGACTCGCCCTGGAGGATCGTCGTGATCCGGTTCGGCAGGCCGAGTCTGCGGGCGATGGCGGTGGCGGCCACGGCGTCGGGCGGCGCGACCACCGCGCCCAGGACGAGCGCCGCCGTCAGCGGCAGGTCGGGGATGATCAGGTACGCGACGTACCCGACGACGACCGTCGCGAAGAGCACGTAGCCGACCGACAGCAGCGCCACCGGCCGCAGGTTGGCCCGCAGGTCGAGATAGGAGCTTTCCAGCGCCGCGGTGTGCAGCAGCGGGGGCAGCAGCAGCGGCAGCACGATGTGCGGGTCGAGTGTGTAGTCCGGTACGCCGGGGATGTACGCCGCCGCCAGCCCGGTGGCGACGAGCAGCAGCGGCCCCGGTACGGGTGTGCGCCGGGCCGCCCCGGCGACCGCGGCGCTCCCCGCGACCAGCAGCAGAAGTGGCATCACGTCCATCGTCTTCGCCCGTCCTGTCCCGTCCTGCCGGGCCCGGCCCGCGCCGTCCCGACTACTGCGGCGGCCGCCCGTGCCACGCCCGCTCCTGCGATCTAACCTGGCAATCATGAGCGAGTGCCCGCATGTTCCCGAACTGCCGCGCCCCGAGCCCGCCGCGCTGAGCGACACCTGCCCCGAGTGCCGGGCCGTCGGCAGCCACCCCGTACAGCTGCGCCTGTGCCTGGTGTGCGGGCATGTCGGCTGCTGCGACTCGTCGCCGTACCGGCACGCGACGGGCCATTTCGAGGCGACCGGCCACGCGGTGATGCGCTCGTACGAGCCGGGCGAGAGCTGGCGGTGGTGCTTCGTCGACGAGAGCATCGTCTGAAGAACCGGCGCTCCCGCCGGCCGGCCGACAGTGGCCGTTCGTCCCCTTCGCACCTTCCGGGTGGCCGGGCGGCCGGGATTTCCGGGCCCCGGGGCCGGATGTCAGTGCCGCCCGCTAGCCTTCAGGCATGATCCGCACCGCGACGGTCGACGACGTACCCGTCCTCCACACGATGATCCGCGAGCTGGCCGCGTACGAGCGCGCCGAGGAGTCCGCGAAGGCCACCGAGGCGCAGCTGCGCGAGGGCCTCTTCGGCGAGCATCCGGCGGCGTTCGCGCTCATAGCCGAGGACGCGGACGGCCCCGTCGGCTTCGCCCTGTGGTTCCGCAACTTCTCCACGTGGACGGGCACGCACGGTGTCTATCTGGAGGATCTCTTCGTCCGCCCGGAGGCCCGCGGCGGCGGCCACGGCAAGGCGCTCCTGGGAGCCCTCGCGGAGATCTGCGTGCGGCGCGGCTACGAGCGTTTCGAGTGGTCAGTCCTGGATTGGAACGAACCGTCCATCGGTTTTTACCGGTCGATCGGCGCGGAACCCATGGACGAATGGACCGTCTTCCGGCTCACTGGAGATGCACTGCACAACCTTGCGGGCGTCTCGAACGTCAACGCTGCGTAATCGACTTCGATTTGGCAGTGCAGACCCCTAGCCACTGTCCGTACCCGTAGGCTTACAATGAGTGACAGTCGTAGGACTGCGGGACGCTGCGAGACCAACCGTCGTGCCGGAAGCCGGCGCTGCCACTTCCGGGCGACACCGCCCCGCGGATCGCGATAGCGTCGCAGGCGAACCATGTGCCGCGCCGGATCGTTCTCCTCTTGTCACGAGAGGGGCCGCGACCGGCGCGAATATCAGCTCAACCAGCTTGTGTCACCTTGGAGGTGAGGGTGTCCCAGATCGCAGGCGAGCCCGGGACCCAGGACTTCGTGGAAGTCCGGCTGCCCGCTGCGGGTGCCTACCTGTCGGTGCTGCGTACGGCCACGGCCGGACTCGCAGCCCGCTTGGACTTCACCCTCGACGAGATCGAGGATCTGCGCATCGCCGTGGACGAGGCGTGCGCGATTCTTCTGCAACAGGCCGTGCCGGGCAGTGTACTGAGCTGCGTCTTCCGCCTGATCGACGACGCGCTGCAGGTGACCGTGTCGGCCCCGACGACCGACGGCCGCGCCCCCGAGCGCGACACCTTCGCCTGGACGGTGCTCTCCGCGCTGGCCGGCAAGGTCGACTCCGTTGTCGCGGAGGACCGTACGGTCACGATCAGCCTGTACAAGGAGCGCGGCGCCGGTCCCGGACCGTCATGACCGAACAGGGGGCCCCGTGAAGGATCTTGAAAGCGGCACGCGGATGGCGCCCGGTGTGGCCATCCCCGAGCAGCATCATGCCCGGCCGCAACCGGTGGGCGCGGATGACCACGGCGGCCGGTTGGACGCGGCGGAGCAGGCAGAGCGGGCGGACCACATGGACCAGAGCGAGAACCAGCGGAACGAGCGCGATCCGCACACCCCGCACCACCCTCACGACCCCCATGACCGCAGCGGCGCGCGGGCGATGTTCTACGAGCTCCGCAAGCTGCCCGACGGCTCGGCGGAGCGCGCCGAGCTGCGCAACACGCTCGTGCGGATGCACCTGCCGCTCGTCGAGCACCTGGCCCGGCGCTTCCGCAACCGCGGCGAGCCGCTGGACGACCTGACCCAGGTCGCCACCATCGGTCTGATCAAGTCGGTGGACCGCTTCGACCCGGACCGGGGCGTGGAGTTCTCCACGTACGCCACGCCCACGGTCGTCGGCGAGATCAAGCGGCACTTCCGCGACAAGGGCTGGGCGGTCCGGGTGCCGCGCCGCCTCCAGGAGCTGCGGCTGTCGCTGACCACCGCGACCGCCGAACTCTCGCAGCGCCACGGCCGCTCCCCCACGGTCCACGAGCTGGCCGAGCACCTCGCGATCTCCGAGGAAGAGGTCCTGGAGGGCCTGGAGTCGGCGAACGCGTACAGCACGCTGTCCCTGGACGTCCCGGACACGGACGACGAGTCACCGGCCGTCGCCGACACCCTGGGCGCCGAGGACGAGGCGCTGGAGGGCGTGGAGTACCGCGAATCGCTCAAGCCGCTGCTGGAGGACCTGCCGCCGCGGGAGAAGAAGATCCTGCTGCTGCGCTTCTTCGGCAACATGACCCAGTCGCAGATCGCCCAGGAGGTCGGCATCTCCCAGATGCACGTCTCCCGCCTGCTGGCCCGCACCCTGGCCCAGCTCCGCGACAAGCTCCTGGTGGAGGAGTAGGCCCGAAGCGCCTCCACCGCCGGCCACCGCCCCGGCCTCGCCACCCGAGCCCGGGGCGCCGCACTGCCCCGGTCCCCGAACCGCCGCACGCGCTCCCGCAACGCGCCGGCCAGCCGGCCGCCCCCCTCGCGCCGGACCGCCGTACACACACCCGCCACGCACCGGCCGCACGCGCTCCCGCCGCCTGCCGACCGCTGCTCGTACATCCGCCACGCGCCAAGCTGCCGTACGTACACCCGCCGCGCACGTACACCCGCCGCGCGTCAATCTGCCGCTCGCACACCCGCCGCGCGCCGACCGGGCCGCTCGCACACCCGCTGCGCGCCGGATCGCGGCACGCGAGCCCGTCGCGGAATGCGGAATTCCGCACCGGACGCTCCTCCGCCGTAGCGCCGTACGCAAGCCCTCCGGCGAACGGGCCGTACGTCATGCCTGCGCCGGACCGCCCACACCGCTCCGGACTCCCCGCCGCCTCCGGCAGGGCCCCGTCCGTTTTCCCGCGCCACCGACGGCGTACGCGGCATCCGCCGGGCGCCGGCCCCACGACCGGCCGTCCCGGGCCGGTCGTACCGCTCCGCGGGACGACCGGCCGGCCCTCAGTCCCTGGGCCCGATCCCCAGCGCCTCGGTGGCCGTCGGATTCACCAGCAGGGCGAGCACCGCGATGGCGACCACCGCCAGGCCGATACCGGCCGCGATCAGCGCGCCGCCGCCGTTGACCAGCGTCCAGGCCACCGGGAACGCCACGATCTGGGTGATCAGTGAGGGCCCGCGGCTCCAGCGGCGCCGCAGCCACAGCCCCCGCGCCGCGACCAGCGGCAGCACCGCCAGCGCGAGCACGGTCAGGCCGCCCATCTCCGCCTGCCGGGGGCTGTCGGGCGAGCCGGCCAGCCCCTCGACGAGCATGTAGACGCCGAGCGCGGCCAGTGCGGCGCCTTCGACGGCGGTGAGCACCGCGGCGGCGGAGAGCCGCGCCGGACGCGGCCCGACGGGTCCGGCGGCGGCCTTGCCGGCCTGTCCGGAGCCCGCCTCCTTGCCCGTCCTGCCCGACCTGGTGCTGCTGCCCTTCGCGGACGTGGCGCCCTTCGCGGTCTCGCCGCGCGCGCCGGTCTTCGCGCCCTTGGCCCGTACGTTCTCCTCGTCCGGCTTGCCGCCGCGCGTCGCCGCTGCCGTCCGGGAGGGCTTGGCCGCGGGCCGCTTCTGCTTACTGCTCACCCCAGCAGGGTAGCCCCGGGGCCCACCCGCCACGGCGGCCAGGGAGTGGGTCGGGTACCGGCAGGTAGGTACCCTGCTCCACATGCGCGCACTTCTCGTGGTCAATCCCGCAGCTACCACCACCAGTGCGCGTACGCGTGAAGTCCTCACCCACGCGCTGGCCAGCGATCTGAAGCTGGAGGTCGCCGAGACCCGCTACCGGGGACACGCCCGCGACCTGGCCCGGCAGGCCGCCGAGGGCGGCCAGATCGAGCTGGTCGTCGCGCTCGGCGGCGACGGCACGGTGAACGAGGTCGTCAACGGCCTGCTGACGCACGGCCCCGACCCCGACTCCCACCCGCGCCTCGCCGTCGTCCCCGGCGGCTCCACCAACGTCTTCGCCCGCGCGCTCGGCCTGCCCAACGACGTGGTCGAGGCAACCGGTGCTCTTCTGGACGCGCTGCGTGACGGCAGCGAGCGCACGGTCGGCCTGGGCCTGGCCGCGGGCACCCCGGGTACGGAGGACGAGGGGGTGCCGGCCCGCTGGTTCACGTTCTGCGCGGGCTTCGGCTTCGACGCGGGGGTGGTCGGCCGCGTCGAACAGCAGCGGGAGCGCGGCAAGCGTTCGACGCACTCCCTCTACATGCGGCAGGTGCTGCGGCAGTACGTGGGCGAGTCGAACCGCCGGCACGGGACGATCACCCTGGAGCGCCCGGGCGAGGACCCCGTGGAGCAGCTGGTCATGTCGATAATCTGCAACACCGCTCCCTGGACCTACCTGGGCAATCGTCCGGTCTACCCGGCCCCGTCGGCGTCCTTCGACACGGCGCTGGACGTCTTCGCCCTGTCCAAACTGTCCGCATCTGCGGTGACCCGCTACGCGACCCAGCTCCTGGCGTCAACGCCGGAACGCGGCCCCCGCGGCAAGCACGTGGTCTCGCTGCATGACTTGACGGACTTCACCTTGCATTCCCAGGCGCCGCTGCCCTTTCAGATGGACGGAGACCACCTGGGGCTGCGTACGAGCGTGACGTTCACAGGCGTTCGCCGTGCACTGCGTGTGATTGTGTGAGCAGTAGGGCCTAAAGTCCTTTCAGTCGAACGTTTAGGCTGACTTCCACCCCCTAGAAGTACGGCTGTGACCTAGGCGACACCAAGGAATCAAAAAAAAGTTTCCGGAAGGGGTTGTATCCGTCGCCGAGGTTTGCGAGTCTCTTCATGGCGATCGGGACGGCCGTTTCTACCGGCCCCCTTGAGAGCCCGAATCCTCCTCCTCATTCTTCAGGACCGCACCAGTTCACAGCTGGGGTTCGGCCCTTCCCTTGTGGAGGGATTCGTGAAAGCGTTCACATTCACAAGCAACGATCCCGTCACACGAGGAGATGGAGCAGCCATGGACTGGCGTCACCGCGCCGTTTGCCGCGAGGAAGACCCCGAGCTCTTCTTCCCCATCGGCAACACCGGTCCTGCGCTGCTGCAGATCGAGGAAGCCAAGGCCGTCTGCCGCCGCTGCCCCGTCATGGAGCAGTGCCTGCAGTGGGCGCTGGAGTCCGGCCAGGACTCCGGCGTCTGGGGTGGTCTCAGCGAAGACGAGCGCCGCGCCATGAAGCGCCGTGCAGCTCGCAACCGGGCGCGCAACGCCAGCGCCTGACCGCCAGACGCCCCCGTGGCCCCCGAGCCGCAGCGCGCAGTACCCCCGCACGCTCCCCCAGCACCCTGAGTGCCTGGGAGCCCCCCACGCAACGTGAGCTTTGAGCCCCGGACCAGATGGGTCCGGGGCTTACTGCTGTCCGGGGCCCGCCCGCCCCGCACTCCGGATGCGTCAACTCCCCCTGCATAAAGGTCCGTACCAGCACTCCGTGCACGGCCCCGGCAACTCACCCCGCCCGACCGTTGTCCATTCGCCGCCCTCGCCGTCACTCTTCCGTTACGTCGATCTGCTGTACGGCCATTCGGCGAACCAGGCACTCCGCGCCGACTTCACCCGGGTTTCCCGCCAGGTTCGCGCCGGGCGTCAAGCCGGGTTTCCCATCGGATTCCCGAATTCCGCGCGCCTGCCGCTCACTTGATGACCGACCGCTTCATCAGTGCTTCTCCGCTCGTACGGGAATGTCGAGAATCACCTGAGTACCCCGGTCGGGTCCGGGCACCATGTCGAACTTTCCGCCCAACTCGCCCTCCACGAGCGTACGTACGATCTGCAGCCCGAGATTCCCGGCCCGGTGCGGATCGAACCCTTCCGGCAGACCCCGGCCGTTGTCCTGGACCGTGACCAGCAGGCGGGGCTCCGTACGGCTGCCGCCGCGTACCGCGCCGACCTCGACGGCGCCCTGATCCCCTGGCACGAAGGCGTGTTCGAGGGCGTTCTGCAGGACCTCCGTGAGGACCATGGACAGCGGGGTGGCGACTTCGGCGTCGAGTATCCCGAAGCGGCCGGTACGGCGGGTGGTCACCGCGCCCGGCGCGATCTCCGCGACCATCGCCAGCACCCGGTCGGCGATCTCGTCGAACTCCACCCGCTCGTCCAGGTTCTGGGACAGCGTCTCGTGCACGATCGCGATCGAACCGACCCTGCGTACGGCCTCGTTGAGCGCCTCGCGCCCCTGTTCGGAGTCCATCCGGCGGGACTGGAGGCGCAGCAGGGCGGCCACGGTCTGCAAGTTGTTCTTCACCCGGTGGTGGATCTCCCGGATGGTGGCGTCCTTGGTGATCAGTTCACGTTCGCGGCGCCGGAGTTCGGTGACGTCGCGCAGCAGGACCAGCGAACCGATGTGCGTTCCCTTGGGCTTGAGCGGGATGGCGCGCAGCTGGATCACCCCGTCCTCGCCCTCGACCTCGAACTCCCGCGGCGCCCAGCCGCTGGCCAGCTTGACCAGCGCCTCGTCGACGGGGCCGCGTGCGGGCGCCAGTTCGGCGGTGGCCTGGCCGAGGTGGTGGCCCACGAGGTCGGCGGCGAGGCCGAGGCGGTGGTAGGCGGACAGCGCGTTCGGGCTGGCGTACTGGACGACGCCGTCCGCGTCGAGCCTGATCAGCCCGTCGCCGGCGCGCGGCGAGGCGTCCATGTCGACCTGCTGACCGGGGAAGGGAAAGGATCCTGCGGCGATCATCTGGGCGAGGTCCGAGGCGCTCTGGAGATAGGTGAGCTCCAGCCGGCTCGGCGTCCGTACGGTCAGCAGGTTCGTGTTACGGGCGATCACGCCCAGCACCCGCCCCTCCCGGCGCACCGGGATCGACTCGACGCGGACCGGCACCTCCTCGCGCCACTCGGGGTCGCCCTCCCGTACGATCCGTCCCTCGTCCAGGGCGGAGTCGAGCATGGGGCGGCGGCCGCGCGGAACGAGGTGGCCGACCATGTCGTCCTGGTAGGAGGTCGGTCCGGTGTTGGGCCGCATCTGGGCGACGGACACGTACCGCGTGCCGTCGAGGGTGGGGACCCACAGCACCAGATCGGCGAAGGACAGGTCGGAGAGCAACTGCCACTCCGAGACCAGCAGGTGCAGCCACTCCAGGTCGGAGTCGCTGAGGGCGGTGTGCTGGCGTACGAGATCGTTCATGGAGGGCACGCCTGGGAGCCTACCGGCGTACGGTGGAGGTGTTGTCCTGCAAGGGCATGGACAGATCTGAATGGTCTAGTCCACAATGAGTTGGTACCGCACCCCATGGGGGAAGGCCCCCGGCCCCGCGGTACCGGCGCCAAGACTTCCAGAACCTCCGCAAACCTCCGCTCTCCCCGCACAGGAGAGTGGAAAGAGGCCCGAGCGCTCTCTGCCCTGACTGCGCGACGGCCTCCAATCGACCGGCCTCTGGGCGGGCGCGCGTTCCTACCGCACGTGGGGCGCCTCCTGCCGCCGGGCCGGCCGATGAAGCTCCGGGCTGCGGTGCCGGACAGGTTGAGGGTCCTGTCCCGGCGCCGCGGCCCGCGGGTGTTTTCGGGGCCGGCCGCCACTCGCCGCCCCTCCCCTTACTCCCCCCGCTCACCTCCTTCGCCCGCCGCCCCGTCGTCGCTGCGGCCGGAGGGCCAGGCGGCCATCGCCAGTTCGGCGACCCGCTCCAGGGTCGTACGGTCCGCGCCGTCCCTCGCCTGCTGGGACATGCCCTGGAGGACCGTGACGCCATAGGTCGCGAGCGCGTGCGCGTCGGTGTCGGCGGGCAGCTCTCCGGCCGCGATGTCGGCCCGTATCCGCTCTTCGATCAGCTCCACGTTGCGGGCGCGGCGCTCCCGGAGGCCGCGCATGACGTCCTCGGACTGCACCGTGCAGTTGGTGGCCGCCGTGATGACCATGCAGCCGCGCGGATAGCCCGGCAGGGTGTGGAAGGCCGCCGCCTCGCGCAGGGTCCGCGCCACGGCCCGGCGCGCGGTCGGCTCCTCGGCGAGGGCGCGGCCGGAGAAGGCGCCGAAGTCCCGGACGTACGCCTCGACCGCCTCCTCGAAGAGCGTCCGCTTGTCACCGAACGCCGCGTACAGGCTCGGCGCCTTGATGCCCATGACCTCGGTGAGGTCGGCGATGGAGACCGCTTCGTAGCCGTGCTCCCAGAAGGCCCGCATCGCCTGCTCCAGGGCCGTCTCGCGGTCGAAGGACCGGGGCCGCCCGCGTTGTGCACGCTGTTTCGTCGCCATTCCGCAATTCTATAGCGCCCGCTACGGAAAGCCTGCTACGGTTTTTCTGTAGCAACCGATACAGAAAGGGGGGCGCGGTCATGGGCGTGCTCACGGGCAGGACGGCGCTGGTCACGGGCGGAAGCAGGGGCATCGGGCGGGCGATCGCCGAGCGGCTGGGGCGGGACGGCGCGCTGGTCGCGGTGCATTACGGACGCGACGAGGCCGCCGCGAAGGAGACGGTGGCGGCGATCGAGGACGCGGGCGGCCAGGCGTTCGCCGTGCAGGCCGAGCTGGGAGTGCCGGGTGACGCGGCGGCATTGTGGTCCGCGTTCGACGCGCAGGCGGACGGCCTGGACATCCTCGTCAACAACGCCGGGACGGACGGCCTGCGCGAACCGCTGGCGGGGGTGACCGAGGAGGCGTTCGACCGCGTCTTCGCGATCAACACCAAGGCTCCCTTCTTCATCACCCAGTTGGGCCTGGAGCGCCTGCGCGACGGCGGCCGCGTCATCAACGTGTCGACGGTCCTCACCCGCGGCGTCGCCGCCCCGGAGCTGATCTCCTACTCGATGACCAAGGGCGCGATCGACGTCTTCACCTCGACACTCGCCAAGGACCTGGGACCACGCGGCATCACGGTCAACGCGGTCGCCCCCGGCGTGGTCGACACCGATATGAACGCGGGCTGGCTGCGCGGCAATCCCGAAGCGTGGCAGGCGTCGTCGGAGATATCCCCGCTGGGCCGGGTCGGCGAGCCCCGCGACATCAGCGACATCGTCGCCTTCCTCGCCTCGGACGACAGCCGCTGGGTCACGGGCCAGTGGATCGAGGCGGCTGGGGGTGCGTTGCTCTGATCGGTGGGGGGGCGGGGCCGGAGGTGCGGGTGCGGGTGCGGGCCTGCGCGTGGGCAGTGACTCCGGTGCGGATCGGAGGGGAGAAGCGGCGCAGGGTCGGCGGGGTCCGGGAGATCAGCGGGGTCCCGGTGGGGCGACCAGCGGGGTCCGGGTGGGAGCGAAGGTGCCGGCGGGATCAACGGGTGTAGTAGGGGCAGAGGTGCCGGCGGGATCAACGGGGGCAGCAGGGGCAGAGATGCCGGCGGGATGAAAGGGGCCTGCAGGGGCAGTGGGGTCGGCAGGGGCAGTGGGGTCAGTGGGTTTCGGTGACCTTGGCCAGGGAGCGAGGGGCGTCGGGGTCCTGGCCGCGGGCGAGGGTGACCTCGTAGGCGAGCATCTGGAGAGGGAGGATCTCCAGGATCGGCTGGAGCTCCTCGGCCACGCCGTCGGTCGGCAGCGCGAAGCCGGCCGCGGCTCGGTCGACCTCGGCGCGGCTGCCGATGACCACCAGGTCGGCGCCCCGGTCGGACAGCCGTTCCAGTACGGGCCGTAGCGCCTCGCCGCCCTTGCCGTCGGTGACGATCGCGATGACCGGGGAGATGTTGTCGACCATGGCGAGCGGACCGTGCAGGAGGTCCGCGCCGGAGTAGGAGAGAGCCGGGATGTAGCTGGTCTCCATCAGTTTCAGGGCGGCTTCCTTGGCCGTCGGATAGCCGTAACCACGGGAGGTGAGCACCATGCGCTCCGCGAAGCGGTAGCGGGCGGCGAGGGCCCTGACCTCGTCCTGGCGGGCGAGCACGGACTCGGCGAGGTCCGGCAGCGCCTTCGCGTCCAGGTCACCCGCGGCTCGCGGGCCGGAGAGGCCCCAGCTGTCGCGGAGGGCCTCGACGAAGAGGTGCAGCGCGAGCAGTTCGGCGGTGTAGGTCTTCGTGGCGGGCAGGGCGCGTTCCGGGCCGGCCAGCACGTCGATGTGGAACTCGCTGACACCGGCGAGCGCCGAGCCGGCGTTGTTGGTCACCGCGAGGGTGATCGCGCCACCCTCGCGGGCGGCCTTGGTGGACGCGACGAGATCGGGTGATCCGCCGGACTGGCTGACCGTGACGACCAGGCAGTCCGTGAGGTCGGGCCGCGCGCCGTAGGCGGTGGTCGTGGACATGGAGGTGAGGCCGCAGGGCTTGCCGAGCCGTACTTCGAACAGGTACTTGGCGTACAGCGCCGCGTTGTCCGACGTACCGCGCGCGGTGAACAGGACGAACCGTGGCCGGCGGGCGGCGACCTGCTCGGCGACCGTACGGATGCGGGGCGCCCCCTCGCCGAGGAGGCGGCGCAGGACGTCGGGTTGCTCGGCCATCTCGGCGGCCATGAAGCGGCCGGGCCGCTCGTCGGACGTGTCGCTCACCGTGCGGTTCACCGTGCCGGACATTCTGAACGCCTCCCGACGACTGACCGTGCCCGTGTTCCGATCTCGCGGCGCCCGACGGGACGCCTCCCTGCGGTGGTCACGCGATCCTCACGCGACCGCCGGGTGACGGGTCGCGTACCGCTCACGTACCCATCGCACCCTGTTCGAGTGCTCATCACGCACCCCGTTCGCGCGGCCATCAGGCGCGCCGTTCGCGTACCCATCGCGCGCCCCGCCGAGCCACGGGCACGCGGCGGTCGCCCGGCACGCCCACACCACCAGCGACGCCACCACCCACGGCACCCACGGCACCCACGGCACCCACGGCACCCACGCCCGAACGACCACGACCGAACGGCCACGACCGAAGACCACCCCGACGCTCCGCGACCTCCGAGCCTCGGCCCCGGGCATCGGCCCCCGGCCGTCCCCTCCGGCCCCACCCAGTCGACCACGCGTCCCCCGGCCCCCGCCACCGCGCACTCCCGGCCACCCTGTCCCCCGACCTTCACGCGCCCGCCTCCGGCATCGACCCTCCCGCCACCCGTCCTCGACACCACCCGTCCTCGACATCACCCACTCTCGACACCGCCCGCTCTCGACACCCCCGGCCCCACCTCGCGACCGCCTCGCCCGGCCCCCGGCCCCACCTCTCGACCACCCCCGCCGACCCCCCCGTACGCCGACCCGCCCACCCCCGCGTTCGCTCTCTGTTCAGTTGGGGAGCGTCTGATGTCACCGGGGCGGTGGGGTGGGCTCTGGTAGATTGGTCTATACCACACGAGTCCATTCTCCAGATCGGCAGGCAAAGCGTGGAAGTTGTCATCGTCCCGGACGCCAAGGCAGGCGGCGAGCTGATCGCGGAGGCCATCGCCGAGCTGGTGCGTCGCAAGCCCGAGGCGCTGTTGGGTGTGGCCACTGGATCGACTCCGCTGCCCGTCTACGAAGCGCTGGCGGGCACGGTCCGCGACGGCGGCGTGGATGTCTCGCGTGCCCGTATCTGCCAGCTCGACGAGTACGTCGGGCTGCCCGCCGGGCACCCCGAGTCGTACCGCTCCGTGGTGCTCCGCGAGGTCGTCGAGCCGCTGGGGCTCGGTGCGGACGCCTTCATGGGGCCCGACGGCACCGCCGAGGACGTGCAGGGGGCCTGCGAGGCGTACGACCGTGCGCTGAGCGAGGCCGGCGGCGTGGACCTCCAGCTGCTGGGCATCGGCACCGACGGGCACATCGGTTTCAACGAACCGTGCTCCTCGCTCGCGTCCCGTACCCGGATCAAGACGCTGACGCAGCAGACTCGCGAGGACAACGCCCGGTTCTTCGACAGCCTGGAGGAGGTGCCGCACCACGTCATCACCCAGGGCATCGGCACCATCCTGGAGGCCCGTCACCTGGTACTGCTCGCCACCGGCGAGGGCAAGGCGGAGGCCGTCGCGCAGACCGTCGAGGGTCCGGTCTCGGCGCTGGTGCCGGCCTCCGCCCTCCAGCTGCACCCGCACGCCACGGTCGTGGTCGACGAGGCCGCCGCGTCCAAGCTCAAGCTGGCCGACTACTTCCGCGCCACGTACGCGGCCAAGCCGGAGTGGCAGGGACTGTGAGGTAGCAGGGACTGTGAGGTAGCAGGGGCTGTGAGGTAGCAGGGACTGTGCGGTGGCGGGGACTGTGACAGGCAGGCCCCGCCCGTAACCCGTAAGAGGCACAGTCCGTACACACGACCCGGCCGGGGCGCCACCGTGAAGGCGCCCCGGCCGGGTCGAGTCGTTCGCCGGTCGTGTTCCCCCGCCGGGCCGCGGCTCCCCTTCCGCGGCCCGGCAGGGGGTCACCCACCCGCGATGACCTCCGCGGCGGCGCGGCCGCAGACGCGTGCCGCGCCGTGGGTGGCGATGTGCAGGGCCCCGCGCGGGGCGGCCTGCGGGAGGCCCATCTCGACGACCACCGTGTCCGGGCGGGCGTCGAGCAGTGCGTCCAGGGCAGCCGTCATCCAGGCGTGCCGGTGGGCGTCGCGCACGACGGCGACGATCCGCCGCTCCCCCGCCGCCCGCAGCACCTCCGCGACCTGCGCGGCCTGCGCGGACCTCCCGGCCCCACCGGTGCCCTCGGCCTCTCCCGTGCCCCCGGGCCGGTCGGCGTCCCCGGCCTCCCCGGTGCTCCCGTACGTACCGGTCTCGGTGCCGGGCAGCAGGCGGGCCAGTTCGGCGGCGACGCCCCAGGGGGTCTCGTCGCCGACGGCGATGTTGGCGACGGGGGTGAAGGCCGCGACGTAGGCGGGCGTGGTGAGCGGTTCGTACGGGCCGTTGCGGGTGACGCGCAGCGCGCGGCGGGCCGCGACGAGACCGGCCTCGGGTGCGGGCGCGACCCCTCGCTCCCCAGGGAGGGTCCCCTGTGCCGCGCCCGCACTCCGGGTCCACCGCGCCAGTGCGCGTACCCGTGCCGCCGCGTCGGCGAGCCGCTTCTCCGACAGCTCTCCGTCGCGTACTGCCTGCACCAGCGCGTCGCGCAGCCGCAGCACGGTGGCTTCGTCGGCCAGTCCCCCGCCGACGCAGATGGCGTCGGCGCCGGCGGCGATGGCCAGGACGCTGCCGTGTTCGATGCCGTACGTCCCGGCGATGGCCCGCATCTCCATGCCGTCGGTGACGATCAGCCCGTCGAAGCCGAGGCCGCCTTCGGAGACGGGGGCGCGCAGCAGGCCGGTGAGCACGTTGCGGCTCAGGGTGGCGGGCAGCGTGCCGTCCAGGGCCGGGAGCAGGATGTGCGCACTCATCACGGCCTTGGTGCCGGCCGCGATCGCGGCGCGGAAGGGCACCAGCTCGCGTTCCTGGAGGGTGCGCAGTTCGGCGGCGATGCGCGGCAGGTCGTGGTGGGAGTCGACGGCGGTGTCGCCGTGGCCCGGGAAGTGCTTGGCGCAGGCGGCGACGCCGGCGGACTGGAGTCCTTCGACGTACGCGGCGGTGTGCCGGGCGACCAGGAGGGGGTCGGCGCCGAAGGACCGGACGCCGATGACCGGGTTGGACGGGTTGGAGTTGACGTCGGCGGACGGCGCCCAGTTGAGGTTGACGCCGCACTCGGCCAGGCGGCGGCCGAGTTCGCGGGCCACGTCGTGGGTGAGCCGCGGGTCGTCGACCGCGCCGAGGGCGAGGTTGCCGGGGAAGGAGGAGCCGCCGCGTACTTCGAGGCGGGTGACGTCGCCGCCCTCCTCGTCGATGGCGACCAGGACGTCCTCGCGCTCGGCCCGCAGCTCGGCGGTGAGCGCGGCGAGCTGGTCGGGCGAGGCGATGTTGCGGCCGAACAGGCCCACGGACGCGAGTCCCTCGCCGAGCCGGCGCAGCAGCCAGTCGGGCGCCGAGGTGCCGGTGAAGCCGGGCTGGAGGACGGTGAGCGCGTCGCGGGTGAGGGTGTCTGCCGGGTGCACGAGTGTCGTCATGGCGCGCGTCATCCCTTCACTGCGCCGGCGGTCAGACCGCTGACCGCCTTGCGTTGCAGGAACAGGAACAGGACGAGGATCGGGAGCGCGAAGATCGAGGCGGCGGCCATCGTGGCGCCCCAGTCGTCGCCGAACTGGCTCTGGAACTGCGAGAGCCACAGCGGCAGTGTGCCCTTGTCCGGCTCCTTGTTGAGCACCAGCACCATCGGGAATTCGTTCCACGCGGTGATGAAGCCGAACAGCGAGGTGGCCATCAGGCCGGGCGCCAGCAGCGGGAAGATGACCTTGACGAAGGCCTGCCGGCGGGTGCAGCCGTCGACCATCGCGGATTCTTCCAGCTCCTTGGGCACGGCGGCGACGTAGCCGCGCAGCGTCAGGAGGGTGAAGGGCAGCACCATGAGCATGTAGAAGAAGGTCAGCGGCACCAGGCTGTTGAGCATGTCGGCGTCGCGCACGATCATGTAGACCGAGATGACCAGGACCTCCCAGGGCGCCATCTGGGCGACCATGAAGGTCAGGATGATGCCTTTGCGGCCCTTGAAGCGCATCCGGGCGATGGCGAAGGACCCGCACAGGGCGATCAGCAGCGAGAGGCCGACCGCCAGCACGGTGACGGTGACCGAGTTGCCGACCAGCGTCCAGAAGTTCGGCGCGTTCACGGCGGTCGAGAAGTGTTCGAACGTGCCGTGCAGCGGGAACCACACCGGGTCCTCGGTGATGATGTCCTTGTTCGGCTTGAAGGCCGTGGTGAACATCCAGTACACGGGGAAGACGAAACCGATGGCGAGCACGATCGCCGTCGCGTTGGGCCAGATGCGGCCGAGCAGTGCGCGGTTCACAGCTCGTCCTCCTCTTGCTTCAGGGTCAGACGCAGGTAGTACGCGGTCATGGCGAGCAGTACGACGATCGTCAGCAGCGAGATGGCCGCACCCATGCCGAAGTGGAGGTTGCCGACGCCCTCGGTGAAGGCGTAGATCGGCAGGGTCTCGGTGAGCCGGTCCGGGCCGCCCTCGTTGATGGCGAAGATCTGCGGGAACGCCTTGAAGACCCAGATGATCTCCAGGAACGTGGTCGCCAGGAAGAACGGCTTGAGGAACGGGAAGGTGACGTTGGTGAAGACCTTCCAGGTGCCGGCGCCGTCCATCCGGGCCGCCTCGTACAGCTCCTTGGGGATGGTCGTGGTCGCGGCGTAGAGGTTCAGGGCCACGAACGGCAGCGACTGCCAGACGATCAGCACGGTGATCACGAAGAAGGTGGACAGCTGGCTGCCGACCCAGTCGTAGTGGGCCATCGAGTGCCAGCCCAGCTTGTCCAGCACCCAGTTGACGATGCCGTAGCGGGCGTCGAACAGCCACTGGAAGACGGTGGTGGCGGCGATGACGGGCATCGCCCAGGTCAGCACCAGCGCGACGGACAGCACGAAGCGCATCTTCTTGCCGAGCCGGGCCAGCAGCAGGCCGATCAGCACGCCGAGCACCATGATCAGCGTGACGTTGACGGCGGTGAAGACGATCGTGCGGACGGTGACCCGCCAGAACTGCTCGCCGCCCAGGATGTCCGCGTAGTTGCCGAATCCGCGCCACTCGGTGAGGTGCTGGATCAGCTGCTTCATGTTCAGGTTCTGGAACGAGATGATCAGGTTCCGCACCATGGGCCAGCCCAGGAAGACCGCCGTGGCGGCCAGGGCCGGGATCAGCAGCAGGTAGGGGGCGCTTCTGGCGGCCCGGCCGGAGCCGCGGCCGCGCCGGGGCGGCGGGGCGCCGCCCTTGCCGATCCGCGGCGCGGAGTCCCGTACCGCGTCCTCGATCTGCACTGACATGTCCCGCTTCTCCCCATCACCTGGTCGTGCTCACGCTGGTCGGTTCCGTACGGGGGCCGGGACGGCCGGCTCCCGTACGGAACCCGTACGGTGGCGGTCCCCGCGGCTGGCGCCGCCGCGGGGACCGCGTTCAGTGCTGCCGCTCGCTCACTGCTTCTGCGACAGGCGCTTGTTGATCTCGTTCTCGACGTCCTTGGCGGCGTCCGCGGGGGCCTTGCCGTTCAGCACCGCGGTCATGTAGCTCTTGATCGGGTTCGGGGTGTTCTCGACCTGGGCCCACTCGGGGATCAGCGGCGTGGTGCCGCTGGACTTGGCGGCGCCGGGCGCGGCGGCCTCGGCGGCCGGGTTGCCCTTGGCCGCGGACGCGAGGTCCGGGGACTTCGGGCTCCAGCCGACCTCCTTGACCATCTGTCCGTCGTTCTTCTTGGACAGCGCGACCTTCAGGAACTCCTTGGCCAGCTCCTGGTTCTGGCCGCCGCCGGCCACGGCGAAGTTGGAGCCGCCGAGGAAGACGCCCTCGGGCTTGTCGGCGGTCTCACCCGGGATGGGGAAGAAGCCGATGTCGTCCTTGATGGCCGGGTTGGCCTTGACGGCGGTGGGGGCCTCGTAGCCCATGGCGATGATGGCGCCGGTCTTGCCCTTGGAGAAGATCTCGGCCTGCTGCGGGGTGGCCTCGTCCTTGTTCTTGGGGGCGGTGCTGAAGGCCTGGTACTGCTTGTAGATGTCCATGGCCTTGGAGACCTTGGGGTCGCCGAGGTTGGAGACCCACTTGCTGCCCTGCTTCTTCACCAGGTCGGCGCCGGTGCCGAGGGTCAGTCCGTCGAAGAAGTACCAGTTCTGGCCGGGGAGGTAGAGCGGCTCGGCCTCGGTCTTCTGCTTGATGGTGTCGAACGCCTTGAAGAGCTCGGTGCGGGTCTTGGGCAGTTCCTTGATGCCCGCCGCGGCCCAGATCTTCTTGTTGTACATCACCACGCGGTTGCCCGCGTACCAGGGGAGGGCGTACTGCTTGCCGTCGGCCATGGCCGCCTTGTTGAAGGAGTCGTTCCAGTCGGAGCCGATCTCCTTCTTCAGGTCGCCCAGGTCCGCGAGCGCGCCGGCCTTGGCGTACGCGGCGGTCTGGGTGTTGCCGATCTCGACGACGTCGGGCGGGCTGTCCTCGGACAGGGCGGTGGTCAGCTTCTGCTGGATGCCGTTCCACTGCTGCACACGGAACTCGACGGTGGCGCCGGTCTTCTTCTTGAAGTCCTCGGAGACCTGCTTGGTCCACTGCGTCGGGTTGGAGCCGTCCATCACCCAGACGATCAGCTTCTTGCCCTTGAAGCCGTCGGCTCCCGCCTTCCCGCTGTCGCTGGACCCACAGGCAGCGACACTCACCAACATTCCCGCGACTGCCGTCGCCGCTATGAGCCCACGCTTCATTGCGCTCTCCCCTAAAGGCCGGGTGTGGTCTTTAATGGTTTAGACCAGTGCCCGCAGCTTGGCCTAGACCTTTTGGGGTGTCAAGGGTGTATAAGAGTCGCTGTCGGGTCCGTTACCGGACCGACATCTGGGGCCTGTAGCCGCAGTAGCGGCGTCCGTCCGCAGGGCAGACGCTACGTTGGCGTCAGGCCCCGCGAGCGGGCACGGACCAGCAAAGGAGCATCGGGACCCCACCCGTGCCACGATGAGCCGCTACGTACGGAGGAGCCGGTGACGGCAGCGCGACAGGAGTCGGAGAGGCGGGTCATGGAGACCGACGGGGGCAGCGCGGACAACGGCGGCGGCGCACGCACCGCCCGCGTACCCAAGTACTACCGCCTCAAGCGCCACTTGCTGGAGATCACCGAGACCCTTCCGCCGGGCACGCCCGTCCCGCCGGAGCGGACCCTCGCGGCGGAGTTCGACACATCCCGTACGACAGTACGCCAGGCCCTCCAGGAACTGGTCGTCGAAGGACGGCTGGAACGCATCCAGGGCAAGGGCACGTTCGTCGCCAAACCCAAGGTCTCCCAGGCCCTGCAACTGACGTCCTACACCGAGGACATGCGGGCCCAGGGCCTGGAGCCCGCCTCGCAGCTGCTGGACATCGGCTATGTCACGGCCGACGACCGGCTGGCCGGGCTGCTGGACATAGCGGCCGGCGGCCGGGTGCTGCGCATCGAACGGCTGCGGCTGGCCAGCGGGGAGCCGATGGCCATCGAGACCACGCACCTTTCGGCCAAGAGGTTCCCCGCCCTGCGCCGCAACCTCGTCAAATACACCTCGCTCTACACGGCACTGTCCGAGGTGTACGACGTCCGCCCGGCCGAGGCCGAGGAGACCATCGAGACATCGCTGGCCACACCGCGTGAGGCCGGACTGCTCGGTACGGACGTGGGCCTGCCGATGCTGATGCTCTCCCGGCACTCCCTCGACGCCGAGGGCGCGCCGGTGGAGTGGGTGCGCTCGGTCTACCGCGGCGACCGCTACAAGTTCGTGGCCCGGCTGCAGCGACCGGCGGACTGAGCGACCCGGGGGCGGGGCGGGCCCGGCAGGCCCGTTCCGCCGCCGGCCCCGCCCCGCCGCGCGTCCGCGGTATGGCGCGATCGCCCCCGCTGCCTCTACGGTCCTTGCGTCGTCGCGTCGACGGGAGGACGTACCGGTGCGCCCAGCAGGCCAGCCACGAACCGCCCCCAGCCCCCGCAAGATCGCCGTGTGGACGGCCGTGGCGCTGGTCGGCGCCGCCGGCTGGACGCTGCTCGCGCTCTCCCGCGGCGAGCAGGTCTCGGCGGCCTGGATGGTCGCCGCCGCCCTCGGCTCGTACGCCATCGGCTACCGCTTCTACGCGCGCTTCATCGCCACCCGCGTACTGCGCTTCGACAAGACCCGGGCCACCCCGGCCGAGCGGCTCAACGACGGCGTCGACTTCCACCCCACCGACCGCCGGGTGCTGCTCGGCCACCACTTCGCGGCCATCGCGGGCGCCGGACCGCTCGTCGGACCGGTGCTCGCCGCCCAGATGGGCTATCTGCCCGGCACCATCTGGATCATCGTCGGGGTCGTCTTCGCGGGCGCCGTGCAGGACATGGTCGTGCTGTTCTTCTCCACCCGGCGCGACGGCCGGTCGCTGGGGCAGATGGCGCGCGAGGAGATCGGCGTGTTCGGCGGGGCCGCGGCGCTGCTCGCCGCCTTCGCCATCATGATCATTCTGCTGGGCGTGCTGGCGCTGATCATCGTCAACGCGCTGGCGCAGTCCCCCTGGGGCACCTTCTCCATCGGCATGACCATCCCCATCGCCCTGCTGATGGGCTTCTACCTGCGGGTGCTGCGCCCCGGCCGGGTCACCGAGGTCTCCCTGATCGGCGTCGCGCTGCTGCTGCTCGCGCTGGTCGCGGGCCGCTGGGTGGCCGACTCGTCCTGGGCCGACACGTTCACGCTGGAGCCGAAGACGCTGGTCGTCTGGCTGGTGGCGTACGGGTTCATCGCCTCCGTACTGCCGGTCTGGACGCTGCTGGCGCCCCGTGACTACCTCTCCACCTTCATGAAGATCGGCACGATCGGGCTGCTCGCGGTCGGTGTGCTGATCACGCTGCCCAACCTGAAGATGGACGCGGTCACGGACTTCGCCGGGCGCGGCGACGGCCCGGTCTTCGCCGGCTCGCTCTTCCCGTTCGTCTTCATCACCATCGCCTGCGGCGCCCTCTCCGGCTTCCACGCCCTGATCTCCTCCGGCACCACGCCCAAGATGGTGCAGAAGGAGACGCAGATCCGCATGATCGGCTACGGCTCGATGCTCATGGAGTCGTTCGTCGCGGTGATGGCGCTGGTCGCGGCGTCGATCATCGACCCGGGGCTGTACTTCGCGATGAACGCGCCGGCCGGCGTCATCGGCGACACCGTCCAGTCGGCCTCGCAGGCCGTCGCGCACCTCGGATACAGCATCTCCCCCGACCAGTTGGCGGCCGCGGCCAAGGCCGTCGAGGAGCACACGCTGCTGTCCCGTACGGGCGGCGCGCCCACCCTCGCCGTCGGGGTCGCGGACATCTTCTCGCAGGTCTTCGGCGGCGCCGGGATGAAGGCGTTCTGGTACCACTTCGCCATCATGTTCGAGGCGTTGTTCATCCTCACCGCGCTCGACGCCGGCACCCGGGTCGGCCGCTTCATGCTCCAGGACATGCTGGGAAACGTCTACAAGCCGTTCCGCAGGGTGAGTTGGAAGCCCGGCCTGCTGCTGTGCAGTGCGGCCGTGGTCGCGCTGTGGGGCTACTTCCTGTGGGTCGGCGTGCACGAGCCGCTCGGCGGCATCAACCAGCTCTTCCCGGTCTTCGGCATCGCCAACCAGCTGCTGGCGGCGGTGGCGCTGACCGTCTGCACGACGCTGCTGGTCAAGTCCGGGCGCGTCAAGTGGGCCTGGATCACGGGCGTACCGCTCGCCTGGGACGCCACCGTCACCCTCACCGCGAGCTGGCAGAAGGTCTTCTCCGGTGACCCCAAGGTCGGTTTCTTCACTCAGCGTTCGGTCTACCAGGACGCCATCGAAGCCGGGAAGGTGCTGCCGCCCGCCAAGAACATGGGCGACATGCACACGGTGGTCACCAACTCCACGGTGGACGGCGTGCTGTCGGCGGTCCTCGCGCTGCTGATCGTGGTGGTGATCGCGGACGCGGCCCGGGTGTGCGTACGCCATCTGCGCGACCCCGCCGCGACCCGGCTCAGCGAGGCCCCGTACGTGAAGTCGGCGATCGTCGCGCCCGCCGGGCTGGTGGCCTCCGAGGAGGAGAAGGCGGAGCTGGCCACGGCGCAGCGGAGCGGGCCGTGAGCGGGGTGCGGCGGGCGCTGGGCCGTATCCGCTGGTACGTACGGGAATTGACCGGCGAGAGCGCGTACGAGCACTACGTCGCACATGTCCGGCAGCACGCGCCCGACGCGCCGGTGCCCGGCCGCCGCGAGTTCGAGCGGCGGCGGGCCGCGGCGCGCGAGGACGATCCCCGCTCGGGCTTCCGCTGCTGCTGAGAGAGCCCGCGTTCACGAGTGGGGCAACGCACACCGTTGCCGTACCGATATGCGGACAGGTAGTGACGCGTGCAACTTCCCTGGCTTAGATTTCCTGCCCATTACACCCGTGATCACCAAGGGACCGCCAGGGAACGGAGCCACGGCCATGCCAGAGCCGTCCGAATCAGCCGGAACACCAGCGGGCAGAGCCGCCCCGGTCGTCACGCCCACCCGCGTGATCGCCGGGCTGTGCCTGGTCGCGCCCTTCGTGGCGATGCTGTGGGTGAGCTCGTACGCCAAGGTGGAGCCGACGCTCATCGGCATCCCGTTCTTCTACTGGTACCAGATGCTGTGGGTGCTGATCTCGACGGCGCTCACCATGATCGCGTACAAGCTGGTCCAGCGTGAGCAGCGGCTGCGCAAGGGGGGTGTGTCGCGGTGAAGGACGGCGTGAACGGCGTCGCGCTCGCCGTCTTCATCTTCTTCTTCGTGGCCGTGACGGTCATGGGTTTCCTGGCGGCGCGCTGGCGCAAGGCCGAACAGTCCGACAACCTCGACGAGTGGGGCCTGGGCGGGCGCAGCTTCGGCACCTGGGTGACCTGGTTCCTGCTCGGCGGCGACCTGTACACCGCGTACACCTTCGTCGCCGTGCCCGCGGCGATCTACGCGGCGGGCGCCGCCGGGTTCTTCGCGGTGCCGTACACGATCCTCGTCTACCCGCTGATCTTCACCTTCCTGCCGCGCCTGTGGTCGGTCTCGCACAAGCACGGATACGTGACCACCTCCGACTTCGTGCGCGGCCGGTTCGGGTCCAAGGGCCTGTCGCTGGCCGTGGCGCTCACCGGCATCCTCGCCACGATGCCCTACATCGCGCTGCAACTCGTCGGCATCCAGGCCGTGCTGGACGTGATGGGCGTCGGCGGCGGCGAGAACACCCACTGGTTCGTCAAGGACCTGCCGCTGCTGATCGCCTTCGGCGTGCTGGCGGCGTACACCTACTCCTCCGGGCTGCGGGCGCCCGCGCTGATCGCGTTCGTCAAGGACGGCCTGATCTACCTGGTCATCGCCGTCGCGATCATCTACATCCCGATCAAGCTGGGCGGGTTCGACCACATCTTCGCGGTCGCCAAGGACACCTTCGCGCAGCCGAACCCCGCCACCGGCAAACCGCGCGGCGAGCTGGCCAGCGGGCCGAACGCACAGTGGGCGTACGCGACACTCGCCCTCGGCTCGGCGCTCGCGCTGTTCATGTACCCGCACTCGATCACCGCGACGCTGTCCTCCCGCAGCCGTAACGTGATCCGCCGCAACACCACCATCCTGCCGCTGTACTCCCTGATGCTGGGGCTGCTCGCGCTGCTCGGCTTCATGGCGGTGGCGGCCGGGATCAAGGTGCAGAACGGGCAGCTGGCGATCCCGCAGCTGTTCGAGGACATGTTCCCGGACTGGTTCACGGGCGTGGCCTTCGCCGCGATCGGCATCGGCGCGCTGGTGCCGGCGGCCATCATGTCCATCGCCGCCGCGAACCTGTTCACCCGCAACATCTACAAGGACTTCCTCAGGCCCGGCGCCACGCCCGCACAGGAGCACAAGGTCGCCAAGCTGGTGTCGCTGCTGGTGAAGGTCGGCGCGCTGGTCTTCGTCCTGACGATGGACAAGACCGTCGCCATCAACTTCCAGCTGCTGGGGGGCATCTGGATTCTGCAGACGATGCCGGCCCTGGTCGGCGGCCTGTTCACCCGCTGGTTCCACCGGTGGGCGCTGCTGGCCGGCTGGGCGGTCGGCATGGTCTACGGCACGCTCGCGGCGTACGGGGTGGCCAGCCCCACGCAGAAGCACTTCGGCGGCTCCAGCGCACAGATCCCCGGCATCGGCGAGATCGGCTACCTCGGCCTGACCGCGTTCGTCCTGAACGTCCTGGTCACGGTGGTCCTCACCGTGGTGCTGCGCGCGACGAAGGCCCCGGACGGCGTCGACGAGACCTCGCCGGAGGACTACACGGCCGACGCGGGCGACAAGGGCGTCCAGGTCGACCTGCCGCCGGCGACGGCGGGGGTGCCGGCGGGGCACTGAAACGTCGGGCGGAGTGTGTGAGAGGGCTGCCGTACCTCTGGGGTAGGGCAGCCCTCTCACACGCAAGTACGGCGGGTCAGTCGGCCGTTCCCGCGGGTACCACCCACTCGGCGGCCTGGCCTGTGACTTCGGCGATCAGATCGAAGTCGCCGTCGTAGTGCAGGACGGTGAGACCGTGACGCTCCGCCGTGGCAGCAATGAGCAGGTCGGGGACGGAGACGGCACGGTGCTCGTTGCGGTGCGCCAAAGCGTTCTGGACCTCGATCGCACGCACGATGATGTCGTCGTTCGTCGCGAACCACTCGAACGCCTGGCGCCGGTCCTGGAGCATGTCGTGCTCCGCGCCATTGCGTGCGCTGTAGAGCATCTCCAGATCGGTCACGCCCGTTGTGCCGATGAGCCCCCGGATGATCAGCGGCTCCAGTGCTGCACAAAGAAATGGGTGATCGATCCATGCCTTCGCGCGCCCTACGGCCCCACCCTCCGTACGAACACGTCCGAGGCACCGTTCGTGTCGCCCGGCACCAGGTTCGCCGCGTCGGAGTCGAAGGACACGGTCAGGCCCGTGGCGTCGGTGGAGGCGTTGGAGGACCAGGCCTGGGCCGGGGAGCCGTCGGGGGCGACGCTGACCCGTTCGACGGTGCCGGTCCGCATGTCGCGTACGAAGACGTTCTGCGCGTTGCCGGTGTCGCCGGGCACCAGGTCCGGGACGGAGGACTGGAAGTACAGGCGGCGGTTGTCGGCGGACAGCACGCCGAGGCCGGAGGAGCCGGACTGCGGCTGCTTGCCGTCGTAGGTGTACGTCACCTGCTCCGTCGTGCCCTTGACCAGGTCCCGTACGAACAGGTCCGCGCGGCCTGCCGGATGGCCGGGCACCACGTCCGCGTACTGGCTGGAGAAGACCGCGTAGCGGCCGTCGGGGCTGAGCGAGGCGTTCCAGGCGCCCACCGTCTCGCCGGCCGAGCTGAGGCTCGCCACGCTCGTACGGCCGGTGTCCAGGTCGTGCAGGAAGAACGGGTAGCTGTGCGGCCTGCGCAGGTCGGCCTGGTCGCGGGCGGTCCGGGCCGCGGCCGGGGGCAGGTTCTGCGCCTTGGAGATGAAGCCGACCTTGCGGCCGTCGTAGCTGATCACCGGGGAGGCGGACGGGCCGGTGGCCTGCTCGCCGGTGGCGGAGACGCTCACCCGCGTGACCGCGCCGGTCCTGCGGTTGCGTACGAAGATGTCCTGGGCGCCGTTGGTGTCGCCGGGCACCAGGTCCTCGCGGCTGGAGGCGAAGGCCACCGAACGGCCGTCGGCGCTGATCACCGGCATCTGCGCGCCCTGCCGGCCCTGCGGGGGCCGGCCGTCGACGGTGACGCTCTCGGTCCGCCCGGTCCGGCGGTCGTGGACGAAGATGTCGGTGTCGGCGTTGGTGTCGCCCGGCACCAGGTTCGCCGCGTTCGACTCGAAGGCGACGAAGCGGCCGTCGGCGCTGATGGTGGGCGTCAGGGACCAGGAGTCGGCCTGGGCGCCGTCGCTCGCCACGCTGACCCGCTCGACGGCGCCCGTGCGCAGGTCCTTCACGAAGATGTCGGTCTGCCCGTTGGTGTCGCCGGGCACCAGATTGGTCGCGTCGGAGTCGAAGGTGACGAAGCGGCCGTCGGCGCTGAGCGCCGAGCCGGACGAGCCGCCGTTGCCCTGGGTGCCGTCGGCGGCGACGCTGGCCCGCTCGGTGCCGCGCGGCGGCGCGGACCGGGCGTCGGCCGTGGCGGCGGGCAGCAGCGCGGCGAGCGCGCACACGCCCGTCACGGCGGCGAGTCTTCGTACGGTGCGGGTGGTCCTCATGGTTTCCCCTCCTGGTCGGTACGCCGGTACGCCGGTGCCGGGCACGCCGGTTCCGCCGGGCGTGCCCGCGCCGGTACGTCAGTTCTGCGGACGGCGGACGAAGACGTCGCCCGTCCCGTTCGTGTCCCCGGGCACCAGCCCGTCGTCGCGCGAGTCGAAGGCCGCGAGCCGCCCGGTGGCGTCGGGTGCCGCGATGTTCGTCCAGGACGCCGACTGGCCGCCGTCGGCACCGACGTTGATCCGCTCGACGCGCCCGGTCCGCAGGTCCCGGACGAAGCCGTCCACCTCGCCGTTGGTGTCGCCGGGCACCAGGTTGGTGGCGGCGGAGGTGAAGAAGAGCCGCCGGTTGTCCGCGCTGAGCCGCCCGTCGGAGGACCAGCCGTTGCCCTGGGCGCCGTCGTGCGCGCGGGACAGCAGCCGGGTGGTGCCCTGTTCCAGGTCGCGGGCGAAGACGTCGTACGTGCCGTTGGTGTCGCCCGGCACCACGTCGGCGGCCAGGGCGGAGAAGACCGCGTACCGGCCGTCGGGGCTGAGCCGGGGGAACGGCGACACGCCGACCACGGCGTCCGTGGAGCTCAGGCTCGCCGCCCGGGTCCGCCCGGTGTCCAGGTCGTGGACGTACATGGGGTCCTGCGGCGGCGGGCGGCGGAAGCCGGGGCCGGCGGGGGTGAGATTCGTCGCCTTCGAGGTGAACGCCACCCGGCGGCCGTCGGCGCTGATCGACGGGAAGGCGGACGGGCCGTTCGACTGGGTGCCGTCGCCCGCCACGCTGACCCGTCGCACCGTTCCCGCCCGCACATCGTGGACGAAGATGTCCAGGCGCTCGTTGGTGTCACCGGGCACCAGATCCGCACGGTAGGAGCCGAAGACGAGGCGGCTGCCGTCGCCGCTGAGGGCGAAGTTCTGGACCCCGTATCCGTACGGGGACTTCCCGGCGCCCGCGGTGGGGCTGGTGGTGCGCCCGGTCGTGCGGTCGTGGACGAAGACGTCGCCCTCGCCGTTGGTGTCGCCGGGGACCAGGTTCGTGGCACTGGAGTAGAAGGCCACATACCGTCCGTCGGCGCTGATCTCGGGCGATCCGGAGAGGGCGTTGCCGGGGGTGCCGTCACCGGCGACGCTGACCAGGTCGACCCTTCCCGTCCGTAAATCCTTGACGTACACGTCCTGGGAGCCGTTGGTGTCGGTCGGGCCGAGATTGGTGGCTTCCGAGGTGAATGCCACGAACCGCCCGTTCGCACTGAGCTTCGGATCGCCGGAAAAACCGTTTCCCTGCGTACCGTCGGCGGCCACGCTGACCCGCTGCGTGGCCGCGGGCCCGTCGGCCGCCGCCGTCGCGGGCAGCACCCCCGCCGCCGCGCAGGCCCCCGCCACCAGCCCCACGACTCGCCCGGCGCCACGCGCCGAACTCCTTCTTCGCATGTCTCCCCCCTCGCTCTTCCCCCACCCGCCCCGCCGACCGACGGAGCAGACATGGAGCCAATACGCTTCAGGGGTCCCGGTCAACGCATCAGGGACATTCCGCGCCACCAATACGCCCCGTGCATCAGCCTCCGTCCAGACCGCCCGGAACGGCCCGGGAACGGCTGCGGGAGCACCCCGGGAACACCCCCGGAACGGCCCGGAAACGGCCTCGGAGCCGCCTCGTGGCACCCTCGCGGCAGGCCCGGAAAGCCTGGGGCCGCGGCCCCGCAACGGCCGCCGAATACCACGGCTTCGGACAACCCGGCCCCAACGCGACACAAGATATGGGGGTGGGTGCACGAGCCAGCACAAGATGTATGCTCGTCCTCGCTGTCGTCGCAGGGGAATCCGGTGCGAATCCGGAACTGTCCCGCAACGGTGTACGAAGTGCGCATATCCGCACCCGTGAGTCCGAAGACCTGCCCACAGTACGCCCGCGCCAGGACCGGCGCGGTCGTCGATACGTCCGGGTCTCGCGGGTTGGACCGGTGGACGCTGCGCGGTGTGCCCGCGCGCCCCTTGCCGTGCCGGGGGTGCCGCACGCCCGCACGCGGCCGTCGCCCCTCCCCCAGGCCCCCGCCGAGTGAGGGAGAGCAGCACGGTGACCATCGCGCCAACGGAGCCCGCAGCAGCCCAGCAGGTCGTTCAGCCCGCGAAGGACACGCAGCCCCAGCAGGGCGCCACCGGCCGCGACGCGGACGGCCCCGGCGCCGCGCTGCTGCGCACGCTGACCGACCTCACCGCCGACCTCCCCGCCACCGACCCGGGCAAGATCGCCGCCGCCGCGCTGCGCGGCCGCCACCCCGGCTCGGACGAGGCGGAGCTGCGCTCGCTGGCCATGGAGGCAGCGGCCGGCCTGATCGGCGACGAGCCGCAGTACTCCAAGCTGGCCGCCCGCCTGCTGACCCGCGCCATCGCGGAGGAGGCGGCCACGGAGGGGGCGGTCGCCTTCTCCGCCTCCGTCGCCACCGGCCACCGCGAGGGCCTGATCGCCGACAGCACGGCGGAGTTCGTCCGGACCCACGCGGCCCGCCTGGACGCGCTGGTCGACCAGGCCCTGGCGGACGGCGCGGACGACCGGTTCGGCTACTTCGGCCTGCGCACCCTGCACTCCCGCTACCTGCTGCGCCACCCGATCTCCCGCCAGGTGATCGAGACCCCGCAGCACTTCCTGCTGCGCGTCGCCTGCGGCCTGGCCGAGGACCACAGCGACCGGGCCGTGGCCGACGTCGCCGAGCTGTACCGGCTGACCAGCTCGCTGTCGTACCTGCCCTCCTCGCCCACCCTGTTCAACTCCGGCACCCGGCACCCGCAGATGTCCTCCTGCTATCTGCTGGACTCCCCGCTGGACGAGCTGGACTCGATCTACGACCGCTACCACCAGGTGGCGCGCCTGTCGAAGCACGCCGGCGGCATCGGCCTGTCGTACTCCCGGGTCCGCGCCCGCGGCTCGCTGATCCGCGGCACCAACGGCCACTCCAACGGCATCGTGCCGTTCCTGCGCACCCTGGACGCCTCGGTCGCGGCCGTGAACCAGGGCGGCCGGCGCAAGGGCGCCGCCTGCGTCTACCTGGAGACCTGGCACGCGGACCTGGAGGAGTTCCTGGAGCTGCGCGACAACACGGGCGAGGAGGCCCGGCGCACCCACAACCTGAACATCGCGCACTGGATTCCCGACGAGTTCATGCGCCGCGTCGAGGCCGACGCCGACTGGTCGCTGTTCTCCCCCAGCGACGCCCCCGAGCTGGTGGACCTGTACGGCGACGAGTTCGACGCCGCGTACCGCAAGGCGGAGGCCGAGGGCCGCGCCGTCAAGCAGGTCCCGGCCCGGGTCCTGTACTCGCGGATGATGCGCACCCTCGCGCAGACCGGCAACGGCTGGATGACGTTCAAGGACGCCGCCAACCGCACCGCCAACCAGACCGCCGAGCCCGGCAAGGTCGTGCACTCCTCGAACCTGTGCACCGAGATCCTGGAGGTCACCGACGACGGCGAGACGGCCGTCTGCAACCTCGGCTCGGTCAACCTCGCCGCCCACCTGGGCGAGAACGGCGAGATGGACTGGGAGCGGCTGGACGCCACGGTCCGTACGGCGGTGACCTTCCTCGACCGCGTGGTGGACATCAACTTCTACCCGACCGAGCAGGCCGGCGCCTCCAACTCCCGCTGGCGCCCGGTGGGCCTGGGCCTGATGGGCCTGCAGGACGTCTTCTTCCGGCTGCGGCTGGGCTTCGACTCGCCCGAGGCGCGGGAGCTGTCCACCCGCATCTCCGAGCGGATCATGCTCGCGGCGTACGAGGCGTCCGCCGACCTCGCCGAGCGGCACGGCCCGCACCCGGCCTGGTCCGCGACCCGTACGGCCCGGGGCGTGCTGCACCCCGACCACTACCCGAACGCCGAGCCGCGCTGGGCGGACCGCTGGACGGCGCTGCGCGCCCGTATCGCGACGACCGGGATGCGCAACTCGCTGCTGCTGGCCATCGCGCCGACCGCCACCATCGCCTCCATCGCGGGCGTGTACGAGTGCATCGAGCCGCAGGTCTCGAACCTGTTCAAGCGCGAGACGCTGTCGGGCGAGTTCCTCCAGGTCAACGCGTACCTGATCGAGGAGCTGAAGGAGCTGGGCCTGTGGGACGCCCGCACCCGTGACGCACTGCGCGAGGCCAACGGCTCGGTGCAGGAGCTGGACTGGATTCCCGCCGGGACGCGCGAGCTGTACCGCACGGCCTGGGAGATCCCGCAGCGCGCGCTGATCGACATGGCGGCGGACCGTACGCCCTACCTCGACCAGAGCCAGTCGCTGAACCTGTTCATGGCGTCCCCGACCATCGGCAAGCTCAGCTCGATGTACGCGTACGCCTGGAAGCGCGGCATCAAGACCACGTACTACCTCCGTTCGCGGCCGGCGACCCGTATCGCCCAGTCCGCGCGCGGCACGGGCGGAAGCGCGCAGCCCGCTCCCGTCCCCGCTCAGACGGCCGACCCCGAGGCCGTCGCCTGCTCCCTGGAAAACCCCGAGTCCTGCGAGGCGTGCCAGTAACCATGACGACCGCACCCGAAAAGGCCGCAGCGGCCACCCACACCGCCACCACCGGCAGCAAGAACCTTCTCGACCCGGGCTTCGAGCTGACCCTGCGCCCGATGCGCTACCCGGACTTCTACGACCGCTACCGGGACGCGATCAAGAACACCTGGACCGTGGAGGAGGTCGACCTCCACTCCGACGTGGCCGACCTCGCCAAGCTGTCGCCCGGCGAGCAGCACATGATCGGCCGGCTCGTCGCGTTCTTCGCGACCGGCGACTCGATCGTGGCGAACAACCTGGTCCTGACGCTCTACAAGCACATCAACTCCCCCGAGGCGCGGCTCTACCTGAGCCGGCAGCTGTTCGAGGAGGCCGTGCACGTCCAGTTCTATCTGACGCTGCTGGACACCTACCTGCCCGACCCGGACGACCGCGCCGCCGCGTTCGCCGCCGTGGAGAACATCCCCTCCATCCGTGAGAAGGCGGAGTTCTGCTTCAAGTGGATGGACTCGGTCGAGTCCATCGACCGCCTGGAGTCGAAGGCGGACCGCCGCCGCTTCCTGCTCAACCTCATCTGCTTCGCGGCCTGCATCGAGGGCCTGTTCTTCTACGGCGCCTTCGCGTACGTGTACTGGTTCCGTTCGCGGGGCCTGCTGCACGGCCTGGCGACCGGCACCAACTGGGTCTTCCGCGACGAGACCATGCACATGGAGTTCGCGTTCTCGGTCGTCGACACGGTGCGCGAGGAGGAGCCGGACCTCTTCGACGACGAGCTGGAGAGCCAGGTCACCGACATGCTGAAGGAGGCCGTCGAGGCGGAGCTGCAGTTCGGCCGGGACCTGTGCGGCGACGGGCTGCCGGGCATGAACACCGAGTCGATGCGCGAGTACCTCCAGTGCGTCGCGGACCAGCGCCTGCAGCGCCTGGGCTTCGCGCCGGTGTACGGCTCGGAGAACCCGTTCTCCTTCATGGAGCTGCAGAACGTCCAGGAGCTGACCAACTTCTTCGAGCGGCGCGCCTCGGCCTACCAGGTCGCGGTCGAGGGCTCGGTCTCCTTCGACGACGAGTTCTGATCCGTCTGCGATCCGTCGTGTCGGGGCCGGTCCGCGGGTGCGGACCGGCCCCGTCCGTTTCTTTATGTCCGACGAATCCGGACCCGATTTGATGAGTCGATGACAACGCGCGGGCGACGGCAACCCCGCCCGGGCCCGCCGGCTCTCCCCTTGCATGAAGGGCAGCGAGCAGCAGCCGAAGAAACGGTTCATCGACTATCCCCGCAGCGGCCGCGGCGGCTGGCGCCGCTGGCTGCCGTCCTGGAGACAGCAGCTCGGCGTCACCGCCGTCGGCGCGGCCGGCCTCACCGGAGCCTTCGCCTTCGTGTACGCACACGTCGACATCCCGGACGAGAACGCCGCCTCCCGCCAGGAAGCCACCGTCTACTACTGGGCGGACGGCAGCCAGATGGTGAGCGAGGGCGCCGTCAACCGCCAGAACGTCACCCTCGCGCAGGTGCCCGACTCCGTCGAACACGCCGTCATCGCCGCCGAGAACGAGAGTTTCTACTCCGATTCCGGGGTCTCGCTCTCCGGAATCGCCCGGGCCGCGGTGAACATGGCCAAGGGGCAGGAGGCCCAGGGCGGTTCCACCATCACCCAGCAGTTCGTGAAGAACACGTACCTCTCGCAGGACCAGACGCTCAAGCGCAAGGTGAAGGAGTTCTTCATCGCGCTGAAGCTGGACAACCGCAAGTCCAAGTCGGAGATCCTCCAGGGATATCTCAACACCAGTTATTTCGGGCGGCATTCGTTCGGCATCCAGGCCGCCGCGAACGCCTATTACGGCGTACCGGCCAAGAGCCTCGACCCCAGCCAGGGCGCGGCACTGGCAGCGCTGCTCAAAGGCGCCGAGCAGTACGATCCGGCGCTGAGCGAAGGCAACCACCGGCGTGCGGTGCAGCGTTGGAAGTGGATTCTGGACCGTGAGGTGGCGACCGGGCTGATGAGCCGGGAGGAGCGCGCCCACTACACGACCTTTCCGGAGCCGCGCAAACCCGTCACCCCGACCAGCCAGAAGGGACAGACCGGCTATCTCGTCGACGTCGCGAAGAAATATCTCCGAAGCCGTACGGACCTGACCGACCGCGAACTGGCCCACGGCGGCTACCGCGTTTACACCACGTTCGAGAAGGACAAGGTGGCCCGGCTGACGAAAGCGGTGGAGGACGAGCGGCGCCGCAGCATCGACGCGAAGAAGCGCGCCGCCGACGCGTACGTCGAATTCGGCGCCGCGTCCGTGCGGGCCCGGGACGGCGCGGTCGTCGCGCTCTACGGCGGCCCGGACGCGACGCAGCACTTCGCGAACAACGCGGACACCGCCGGCGTACCGGCCGGCTCGGCCTTCAAGCCGTTCGTACTGGCCGCCGCCCTGCGCTCCTCCGCCCTGTCGGAGCCCGGCGTCGCGACCAGGGGTACGGCCGAGCCCGATCGCCCGTACCCGCCCGGGGCGTCACAGGGCGGGGTGCCCCCGTCGAACCTGTACGAAGGTTTGGTGAACTCCGCCCACGCGCCGTTCGTCGCCGTGGGCCGGCGCCTGGGGCTGGAGCCGATCCGGGACCTGGCGATCGAGTCGGGCCTGCGCAAGGAGAGCATGGCTCCCCTGGAGCCCACGTTCCCGCTCGGCACCTCCACGCCCAGCGCGATCCGGCTGGCCGGCGCGTACTCGCTGTTCGGCAACGACGGCAACCGGACCGAGCCGTACTCGGTCACCAAGGTGGTGCACGACGGTGAGCCGCTGCCGGGCCTCACGCCACCGGCACCGCGCCGCGTACTGGCCCAGGAGGCGGCCCACGGCGTCCTCGGGGCGCTGCGGGCCTTCGCCTGGAAGTCGCTGCCCCAGGAGATCATCGCGAAGCTGCCGCGCGGCGTCGCCGCGGGCGGCACCGGCCCGGACGACCGGATGCGGTCGGCGTGGTTCATCGGCAACGACGGCGCGCCCGGCGGCGGGCTGACCTCCGCCGTCACCGTCTTCCGCGCCAAGCCGGGGGCGCCGCGGCTGCTGCCCATGGAGGGCGTGGGCGGCGACCCCGGGTTCGGCAACGGCCTGCCGCCCCGGATCTGGGGCGCGTACGCCACCGGCACGGCGAAGTGAGCGGGTGCCGGGCCGGGCCGCGGCTTCAGTCGTTGGCGACGACGGGGTAGCGCGGCTCGCGCTCGGCCATCTGCTTCAGCGCGTCCTTGCGGTCGCGCTTGGAGAGCCGGTCGATGTACAGGTAGCCGTACAGGTGGTCGGTCTCGTGCTGGAGGCAGCGGGCGAAGTAGCCGGTGCCCTCGACCACGATCGGGTTGCCCTCGGCGTCCCGGCCGCGGACGATCGCGTAGTCGGGGCGGGCCAGCTCGGCGTAGGCGCCGGGCACCGACAGGCAGCCCTCGTTGGAGTCGTCCAGCACCCGGCGCTCGACCGGCAGGTCGTCCAGGACCGGGTTGCAGACGGCGCCGACGTGCCGTACGCCCTCGTCGTCCATGCAGTCGTAGACGAAGACCTTCAGGTCCACGCCGATCTGGTTGGCGGCCAGGCCCACGCCCTCGGCCGTGCGCTGGCTGGCGAACATGTCGTCGATGAGCTGGGCGAGCTTCTCGTCGAACTCGGTGACGTCCTTGCACTCCTTGTGCAGCACCGGGTTGCCGACGACGGTGATCGGACGGGACGTGCCGCGCTCGCGGTGCGCCTCCTCCCGCTCCGCCGCGCCGGTGACGTCGTCGGTGAAGCCCTCCGCCGCCCGCTCCTCGTTGTGGTCAAAAACAGGCTGTTGCGCCATGTCCGCCGTACGCCTTCCTGGAAACCCGAAATATTCGCTCTCCAGCCTACGCGGGGGCACCCCTCGGGCTCTCGGAGACCGCGTTGCGCCCCCATGGGCACCCGGCGCGTACCGGACACCGCGCGCCGCGGTCCGGCCAGCGGGCGCGGTCCTCAGCAGACCTCTTCGAGGTCCCGCCACTCGCGGGTGTCCGGGCTGTCCGCCACCCAGCCGTCCAGCAGGCCGCGCACCAGCCCGGCGGGGGCCGCGATGCCGCACTCGCGCTCCGGCACCCACAGCGAGCCGGAGCCCGCCGTGCGGTGGCCCAGCGGGCCCGGGTGGCCGGGCTCGCTGTGGTCGTGCGGGTCCAGGTGCTCGCCCTCGCCCTCGTCGCTGGGCATCCGGCTCTCCGAGCACGTACGGCACAGCAGGCGCACGGACGACGACCAGTCCTCGGCGGCGAAGCCCGCGTCGGCGGCCAGCCGCTCCAGGGCGTCCCGGTCGGCCTCCGTGGCGGCCTCCAGGAGCACGACCCAGGTGGGGACCGGGGAGGGCGCCCACAGCTCGATCTCGTCGAACACCGGGAAGGACGGGCCGGCGGCGGTCGTGCGCTCACCGTTCGGCACGCCGTCGTGCAGCACCACCTCGCCCCAGCGCCGCCCGGAGGACGGCAGCGGGATGGACAGCACCTCGATACGGGCCGGGTCCAGCCGGCGGCCCCAGACGACCTCGGCCTCGCCCTCCGGCGACAGCCGTACGGCGGCGCTGCCCAGCTCCATGCCGACCGGTTCCGCCGACGGCGAACCCTCGCCGGGGACCTTCAGGCCGTACGCCTGCCAGGCCCGCCGGGCCAGCGGCCAGTCCTGCAGGGCGGTGGCCGCGATGCCCACGTTCCACCAGTCGGGGGCCCCGGACTCGCGGTCCAGGAGGGCGACGGCGCGCAGTCCGGCGGCGCGCGCCTGCTCCCAGTCGTGCCGGAACTTGTGCAGCAGCGCGAGGTTGAACCAGGACTCCGACAGCCACGGCTCCATGTCGGCCGCCCGCGTCAGCAGCGCGCCCGCGTCCTCGTAACGGCCGTCACCGATCAGCGTGAAAGCGCGGTCGGTCGCCTGCCGCCACGAGGCGGAGGGCCGGTGCCGTACCTTGCCGAAGATCTTCACGATTCCCGCCTGCTGGTTGCTTCCTGGATGCCGCCCCGGACGGAGGCCGGGGGCCGTTCGAGGGCCCACTCGACAACCTGCCACAGATTGCCGCCGGGCTCAGCCCGGTTGCCGCGCCGCACGCGACCCGCCGCCGTCCCCCTCACCGGCTCCTTGCCTTTCGCCGACCCCCTGAATCCCCGTTCGTGGGGGTTCCTTCGCATCCAACCATGCCCATCTCCGAGGCCGCTCATTACCCATCGGTTCCATGACCTTGCGCAGGCCTTTGGGTGGATCTGGGCACGGGCGCCGGGGCCGGGCACACCGGGCCCGGGTGGCTCGTCCGGGGGACCGCCGTACGGCGTCGCGTCGCCCTTGCGCGACGGCCGGACCGGTGCGGAACCAGCGAGCCGTCGCACGGAACCACATCGCCAACCCGGCCACCTCATAGGCCGGATGGGCTCCCGGGGGATGGCGGACACCACCGGAACGGACAGCGAGACGGACAGCAACGGCGAGGCACCGTAAGGGAGTTGGAGCCTCTCACCGAACCGGCCCGGCGGAAACGAAGGCACGCCGGGGCACGGAAGGGCTCATCGACGGATCGGGCGGGGCGACCGGCCCCGCCTCTCACCCCTTGGGGTGATACGGCGCCCCACTCGGGGTGATATGGCGCCTTATATCAGGGTGATACGGCGCCTTATTCGGCTCGCGCGGTCTCTCCACGCGCGTCGAGCGTGGTGTCCGGGCCGGGCCCGGGCGCCTGCTCGGGGGCCTTGGCGGCCGCGGCGGCGCGGGCCGCCGCCTGCTCCTGCTTCGCCTGTTCGAGGACGCTCTGCTCGGGCACCGCCTCGCCCGCGCGGATCAGGTCGATCCGGCCCATGACCTTGGACCGCAGGTCGACCGGTACGTCGTCATGGCCGCAGCAGCGCTTGACGAGCTTCTTGACGGCCTGCTCCAGCCCGTACTTCTCCAGGCAGGGCGAGCATTCGTCGAAGTGCTCCTGGAACTTCTCGCACTCACCGGCCGGCATCTCACGGTCGAGATACTCGTACAGATGGTCGAGGACCTCTGAGCAGTCCTTCTCGTGCGGGTCTCCGCAGCTCATGATCCCGAGCCTTTCCGATCGTGCGGCTGCGACGCCTGCGCGGTCGCGGCGCCTGCCCCGGCGGGGACCAGCCCACGCTCGCGGGCGTAATCCTCCAACATGCCACGCAGTTGGCGCCGGCCGCGGTGCAGACGGGACATCACCGTGCCGATGGGTGTACCCATGATGTCGGCGATCTCCTTGTACGCAAAGCCCTCGACGTCCGCGAGATAGACCGCGATACGGAATTCCTCCGGAATGGCCTGAAGGGCCGCCTTCACGTCGGAGTCGGGCAGGTGGTCCAGCGCCTGGGACTCGGCGGAACGCAGGCCCGTGGACATGTGCGACTCGGCGCGCGCCAGCTGCCAGTCCTCGATCTCCTCGGCGGCACTGCGCTGGGGCTCGCGCTGCTTCTTGCGGTAGGAGTTGATGAAGGTGTTCGTGAGGATGCGGTACAGCCACGCCTTGAGGTTCGTTCCCTCACGGAACTGGTGGAAGGACGCATACGCCTTCGCATACGTCTCCTGAACCAGGTCCTCCGCATCGGCCGGGTTGCGCGTCATGCGCAGCGCGGCCGAATACATCTGGTCCAGGAAGGTGAGCGCGTCCCGCTCGAAGCGCGCGTTGCGCTCGGCGTCCGTCTCCCGCTTCCCGTTGCCAGCGTGTTCCTCTGCCGTGCCGTCGGTCCCTGCGTCGGTACCGGTGACCGGACCCACCTCCTCCAACACCGTGACGGATCCGGTCGCGGACCCGCTCGATTCGGAGAATAGACGACGATCCGGTACCGCCGCCGCTCCAGCCAGGGTGGCCTGGGCGCTCCGCAGCTGTGACCACTGCAGGTCAGCGGCCTGCGGGCGGGCTGGGCAAGCGATTCCCATGCGGCGGGCTCCCATTCTTCGAAGATTCCTTCAGCGTTCCTACAACCCGCACAACAGCCGCGCCCCGCACGTCATTCCCGCACCGCCGGGACCGGACGTGATCATGGTCACGGCGGGCCGCGGACGGACCGGGGCGGCCGATCGGAGCTTGACAAAATCGCTTGCCGGTTCGGCAATGAAGAGATGGACGACAAGGCGTACGAACGGGTGCTGACGGGCGTGGGGCCGCGGCTGCGGCGGCTGCGGCAGGACAGGGGGGTGACGCTCACCGCGCTCTCGGAGACGACGGGCATCTCGGTGAGCACCCTGTCCCGCCTCGAATCGGGCGGCCGCAAGGCGACGCTCGAACTGCTGCTGCCGCTCGCCCAGGCCCATCAGGTGCCGCTGGACGAGCTGGTCGGCGCGCCGGAGGTGGGCGATCCGCGGGTGCGCGCGGTGCCGCAGCGCAGGAATCACATGACGTTCGTGCCGCTGACCCGGCAGCCCGGCGGACTCCAGGCGTACAAGATGGTCATCGAACCGGTGCCGGGGCCGCCCGAACAGCGCACCCACGAGGGCTACGAGTGGCTGTACGTGCTCTCCGGGCGGCTGCGGCTGCTGCTCGCGGACCGGGACGTGACGCTGCGGTCCGGCGAGGCCGCGGAGTTCGACACCCGGCTGCCGCACTGGTTCGGCCCGGCGGGCAGCGAACCGGTGGAGCTCCTGAGCCTCTTCGGACGGCAGGGCGAGCGGATGCACGTACGCGCCCGGCCGCGCGACAAGGGGGACGGCGACTGAGGGGCGTGCGGCGGGGGTGCGGGCCGGGGCGTGGGCGGGCGCGTACGGGCGAGGTCGCGAGTAGGCACGTACGGGCGAGGCGGACGGAGGGACGAGGCAGGCGGGCGGGAGCGGCCGGTCAGGCGAAGAGGCCGGTCAGCCACTCCCCCACCGCGTCCGTGATCACGGCCATCGCCGCCGGCTCGTCGAGATCCGCCTTCTTCGGTACGGCGAAACCGTGGTCCCCGTACGGCACCTCGACGACGCGGGTCCCCGCCGGGAACTCCGACGGCCGCCCGAACGGGTCCCGGCCGCCCTGCACCACCAGCGTCGGCAGCCCGGCCTCGGTCAGCTCGTCCACCCGCGATTTCTCCGGCTTGCCCGGCGGGTGCAGCGGGAAGCTCAGCGCCAGTACGCCGTGCGCGCCCAGGCCGCGCGCCGTGCGGCAGGCGACCCGCGCCCCCGCGCTGCGTCCGCCCGCGACGACCGGCAGCCCCGGCTTCTCCAGCGCCGGCCACAGCGCGGTCCAGGCGGCGTCCAGGGTCTTGGGAGCCGGTGCCAGTTTCTTGCCGGCGACCCGCCACGGCTGCTCGACGAGCGCGACGCTGTAGCCGCGCGCGGGCAGCTCCGCCGCCAGCGCGCGCAGGTCCCGCGCCTCGATGCCGCCGCCCGCGCCGTGGCTCACGGCGAGGACGGCCCGCGCGTCCTTCGCCCGGTGCCAGGTGATGCGCGCCTCACCCACAGGGGTCTCAACTGTTTCGCTCACACCCTCATCCTGCCGTCCCGCCTTCCCGGAGCGGCCCCGGGGCGCGCGCCCCCGCGTCCGGGCCTCAGAACAGCGTGCCCGCCTCCGGCGCCGCCAGTTCCTTGACCAGCTCCGGGCCGTTGTTGCGGACGTTGCTCACCTCGGACGGGACGGGGTACGCGCGCATCAGCCCGGCGGGCGGCGGCGCGAGCAGCGGCAGCAGGTCGTCCACGTCCGTACGGGCCGGGTCCAGCCAGGCGTCCCACTTGTCGGGCGTCATCACCAGCGGCATCCGCGGGTGGATGTCGGCGAGTGTCCGCGGCCCCTCGCCGCCGTCCGCGTTCGCCAGCGGGGTGGTCTCGGCCTCGGTGGTGACGATGGTGCAGGTCGCCCACCAGGCCTGCGGGTGGTCGTCGGGCAGGGTGCGGTCGCGCCAGAACTCGTACAGCCCGGCCAGCGCCATGATCTGGCCGTCCGCCGGGGTGACGAAGTACGGCTGCTTGCGGGGGCGCTTCTTCCTCCCCTGCTCCTCCAGCTGCCGTTCGGCCGCCGCCGTGACCCACTCGTAGTAGCCGTCGCCGGGCAGCAGGCAGCGGCGGGCCGCGAACGGCCGCCGGAACGACGGCTTCTCGTGCACCGTCTCCGCCCGAGCGTTGATCATCTTCACTCCGACATCGGGCGATTTCGCCCAGGACGGGACCAGTCCCCAGGTCAGTCTGCGCAACTGGCGAACCGGACGGCGGTCTTCCGCGTCTTTCAAGGGACGTTCGAGCACCGCGTGGACGTGCTTCGTCGGGGCGATGTTCCAGTCGGGCGCCAGAGTCTCCTCCGGTTCCCACTTCTCGACCTCGAAGAGCCCCGCCAGATCCTCGGGGCTGCGACTCGCTGCATACCGTCCGCACATGTATGCCACAGTGCCACGCCGGACCAAGGGGAGAGATGGACACCGGTCATATCACCGACGTATGGGACAGGGTTTTCGGCATCCAGCCCGACCCGCCGCCCTGGCTCGTCATCGTCACCGCGGTGCTCGCCCTCGGCGCCATCGCCCCGTACCGCGCCTGGCGGCTGTCCCGCAACGCCATCACCATCGCCCACGAGGGCGGGCACGGGCTCGTCGCCCTGCTCAGCGGGCGCCGGCTGTCCGGCATCCGGCTGCACTCGGACACCTCTGGCCTGACCGTCTCGCGCGGCAAGCCGACCGGCCTCGGCATGATCCTCACCGCCGCCGCCGGATACATCACCCCGTCCCTGCTGGGACTCCTCGGCGCCTGGCTGCTGGCGTCCGGGCACATCACCGCGCTGCTGTGGGGCGCCACCGTGCTGCTCGCGGCGATGCTGCTGATGATCCGCAACGCGTACGGCGTGCTGACCGTGGTGCTGGCGGGCGCCGCCTTCTTCCTCATCTCCTGGCTGACCACCCCCGACGTACAGGCGGCGTTCGCGTACGCGGTCGTGTGGTTCCTGCTGCTGGGCGGGGTGCGGCCGCCCTTCGAGCTTCAGGGCAAGCGGCGCCGGGGCCGGGCCGGGGACTCCGACCCCGACCAGCTGGCCCGGCTCACCCGCGTACCGGCGGCCGTCTGGCTGGGACTCTTCCACCTCGTGACGCTGTGCTCGCTGGCCGGCGGCGGACGCTGGCTGCTGGACCTCTGAGCCGGTACGGGCCCGCGCCGGGTGTCCGTTTCGTATCGGTACGACCGCGCACCGACGTCCGTCCCGGGCCCGTACCGGCTGCGCGCCGGCCCCCTCCGGGCACGCCCCGGAGCGTGACGCCGGGAGCGCGGCCCCGGACAGTGACCCTCCCTGCACTATCAGTGCCGTGTTTCCTGCAGGTTGCGCCACTTTTGATCAAGATCTGCACCCCGGCCCAGCCATTAAAGTGAGGGACATGACCGAGAGCCCCGTGCATCCCGCCCTCTGGCCCGCCCCCGTCGCTGCCGGAGCGGTCGACGCCACCGTCACCGTGCCCGGCTCCAAATCGGTCACCAATCGTGGCCTCGTCCTCGCCGCCCTGTCCTCCGAACCCGGCTGGCTGCGCCGTCCGCTGCGCTCCCGCGACACCCTGCTGATGGCCGAGGCGCTGCGCACGATGGGCGTCGGCATCGAGGAGACCGCCCCCTCCAACGCCGCCTCGGCGGCCGGCGCGGACGGCGGCGGAGGCGAGGCGTGGCGGGTGATCCCGGCCGGACTGCTCGGCCCGGCCACCGTCGACGTCGGCAACGCCGGTACGGTCATGCGCTTCCTGCCCCCGGTCGCGGCCCTCGCCGACGGCCCCATCCGCTTCGACGGCGACCCCCGCTCCTACGAGCGCCCGCTCGACGGCGTCATCAACGCGCTGCGCTCGCTCGGCGCCCGTATCGACGACGACGGGCGGGGCGCGCTGCCCATGACGGTCCACGGCGGGGGCGCCCTGGAGGGCGGGGCCGTACGGATCGACGCCTCGTCCTCGTCCCAGTTCGTGAGCGCGCTGCTGCTGTCCGCGCCGCGCTTCAACCAGGGCGTCGAGGTCCGGCACGTCGGCTCGGCGCTGCCCTCGATGCCGCACATCCGGATGACCGTCGACATGCTGCGCAGCGTCGGCGCGCAGGTGGACACCCCCGAGGCGGGCGGCGAGCCGAACGTCTGGCGGGTCACCCCCGGCGCCCTGCTGGGCCGCGATCTGATCGTCGAGCCGGACCTGTCGAACGCGCAGCCGTTCCTGGCGGCGGCCCTGGTCACCGGCGGCCGGGTCACCATTCCGGACTGGCCCGAGCGCACCACCCAGCCCGGTGACGCGCTGCGCGAGATCTTCACCGCCATGGGCGGTTCCTGCGAGCTGACCGAGCGCGGCCTGACCTTCACCGGCACCGGCCGCATCCACGGCATCGACGTCGACCTGAGCGAGGTCGGCGAGCTGACCCCGGGCATCGCCGCGGTCGCGGCCCTCGCGGACTCCCCCTCCACCCTGCGCGGCGTCGCCCACCTGCGCCTCCACGAGACCGACCGGCTGGCGGCGCTCACCAAGGAGATCAACGAGCTGGGCGGCGACGTCACGGAGACCGAGGACGGCCTGCACATCCGGCCGCGCGCGCTGCACGGCGGCATCTTCCACACGTACGAGGACCACCGGCTGGCCACCGCCGCCGCGATCATCGGCCTGGCCGTCCCGGGCGTCCAGGTCGAGAACGTGGCGACGACCGCCAAGACGCTCCCCGACTTCCCCGCCCTGTGGGCCGGCATGCTGGGCGAGGCCGCGACCCCCGCCCGGAGAGGCTGAGGCTCCTTCGACCATGCGCCGCTACGGCAAGAACCCCGACGAGGACGACATCCGGGTCCGTCCCAACCGCAAGGGCAATCGCCCCCGTACGAACATCCGGCCCAAGCACGAGGACGCCAGCGAGGGCCTGGTCCTGACCGTCGACCGCGGCCGGATCACCTGCCTCATCGAGGACCGTACGGTCATCGCGATGAAGGCCCGCGAACTGGGCCGCAAGTCCGCCGTCGTCGGCGACCGGGTCGCGGTCGTCGGCGACCTGACCGGCGCCAAGGACACCCTCGCGCGGATCGTCCGGGTCGAGCCGCGCACCTCGACCCTGCGCCGTACGGCGGACGACGACGACCCGTTCGAGCGGGTGGTCGTCGCCAACGCCGACCAGCTCGCGATCGTCACCGCCCTCGCCGACCCGGAACCGCGGCCGCGCCTGATCGACCGCTGCCTGGTCGCCGCGTACGACGCGGGCCTGGACCCGCTGCTGGTCCTGACCAAGTCCGATCTGGCGTCCGCCGGCCCGCTCCTGGAGTCGTACGGCACGCTCGGCGTCCCCTATGTCGTCACCAACCGCGACGAACTCACCGACGGCACCGCCGCCGACCGGGTACGCGAACGGCTGCACGGGCACATGACCGCCTTCGTCGGGCACTCCGGCGTCGGCAAGACCACGCTCGTCAACGCGCTGGTGCCGGACCGCAAACGGGCCACCGGCCACGTCAACGCGGTCACCGGCCGCGGCCGGCACACCACGACCTCCGCCCTGGCCCTGCCGCTGCCCGACGACTCGGGCTGGGTCATCGACACCCCGGGCGTCCGCTCCTTCGGCCTGCACCACGTCGACCCGGCCCGGGTCGTCCTGGCCTTCCCCGACCTGGTCCCCGGCACCGCCGACTGCCCGCGCGCGTGCAGCCACGACGAGCCGGACTGCGCCCTGGACCAGTGGGTCGCCGACGGCCACGCGGACCCGGCACGGCTGTACTCCCTACGCCGTCTGCTGGCCACCCGGGAGCGACGCGAAGGGGACTGATCGCTCAAGTTTGCTGCCGCCCGCCCGAGGTAAATGCATAATCACACCAAGGCTGGCGAAGCGGTCACGGACCGTACGGAGGCAATGGACATGGCGTGGCTGCTCGTCGTGGTGGCAGGGCTCCTGGAGACGGGGTTCGCGGTCTGCCTCAAGCTCTCGCACGGCTTCACCCGGCTCTGGCCCACCGTCGCCTTCGCCTGCTTCGCCCTCGGCAGCTTCGGTCTGCTGACGCTCTCCCTGAAGAAGCTGGACGTGGGTCCGGCCTACGCGGTGTGGACCGGCATCGGCGCCGCCGGTACCGCCATCTACGGCATGGTCTTCCTCGGCGACCTCACCTCCGTACTCAAGATCGTCTCCATCTCCTTCGTCGTCATCGGCGTCATCGGCCTCCAGCTTTCGGGCTCGGCGCACTGACGGAGCGGCAGCGGTGCGGCCGGGGCCGCGCCGGACGGCCCGGGGCGGTCAGGCGCGGTGCACGGCGTGGGCGAAGGCCCGGTGGAGCTGGCGGGTCAGGTCCTCCGGTTCGGCGGGGGCCACGACGTACGAGAGGGTGAGGCGGGCCGCCGTCGCGCAGGCGGTGCCCAGCTCGGGAAGGTCCTCCTTGGGCCAGTCGGCCTCCAGCGCGGCCACCGCGCAGTCGCAGAAGCGGATCACCAGATCGGTCGGCCCCGGTGGCGGCCCGTCGGAGCGCGGGCCGGTATGCGCGCCCCCGGCACCGGTGTGCGCCCCTCGCTGCCCCGGCACGCCGCCCGCCGGTGTCGGCAGGCGCTCGCTCCAGCAGCCCGTCAGCGCCGCCCGTACCAGCGGATTGGTCCGCGCGGCCCGTACGGTCCAGGCTGCCGCCGCCACGACCCGGGCCTCCACGTCACCGCCCGCCGCCCGCGGTCCGGGGCCGGGTTCCGCCAGGGCCCGGGTCACCCCGGCGATATAGCCCTCTGTCTCCCGCCGCACCAGGGCCCTGGCCAGGCCTTCTTTGCTGCCGAACTCGTTGTAGAGAGTCTGCCGGGACACCCCGGCCTCGGCCGCGACATCGACCATCCGGACGCCCGCCCACGGCCTGGCCGCGAGCGCCGCGTAGGCGGCGTCCAGCAAGGATTCACGCGCTGTAGGCATCGTCGCCTCCCAGGCCGCCGGCCCAGATGGCCGGTGTGCCGCACAGAATTGACTTGCCGCCAGGGGCTGTCAAGGGTCCGTACGCGCCGGGCAACCGTGGTCATGTGGCTCGTGCCGGATACCAATCGATACTGTTCGCTCATGCCCGACTATCACGATGACCTTCGCCTCGGCCACGTCCTGGCGGACGCCGCCGACGCCGCGACCATGGAGCGGTTCAAGGCACTCGACCTCAAGGTCGAGACCAAACCGGACATGACCCCGGTGAGCGAGGCCGACACGGCGGCCGAGGAACTGATCCGTGGTCATCTGCAGCGCGCCCGCCCGCGCGACGCCGTCCTGGGCGAGGAGTTCGGCAGCGAGGGCTCGGGCCCGCGCCGCTGGATCATCGACCCCATCGACGGCACCAAGAACTATGTGCGGGGGGTGCCGGTCTGGGCCACGCTCATCGCCCTGATGGAGCGCGGCGAGGGCGGTGACCGCCCGGTGGTCGGCGTCGTCTCGGCGCCCGCGATCAACCGGCGCTGGTGGGCGGCGGAGGGCCTCGGCGCGTACACGGGCCGCAGCCTGACCTCCGCCAGCCGGCTCCAGACCTCGCGGGTGGGCCGCATCCAGGACGCGTCGTTCGCCTACTCCTCCCTGACCGGCTGGGAGGAGCAGGGCCGGCTGCCCGGCTTCCTCGAACTGTCCCGGGACTGCTGGCGCACCCGCGGCTACGGTGACTTCTGGCCGTACATGATGGTCGCCGAGGGCTCGGTGGACATCTGCGCGGAGCCGGAGCTGTCGCTGTGGGACATGGCGGCCTGCGCCGTCGTCGTACAGGAGGCGGGCGGCCGGTTCACCGGCCTGGACGGCGTGCCGGGCCCGCACAGCGGGAACGCCGCGGCCTCCAACGGCCTGCTGCACGAGGAGCTGCTCAACTACCTCGGTGACGGGCGGCGCTGAGGCACCGCCCGGTTCGTACTCGTACACGAACCGGCACTCGGAGGCGCGGGAACGGCAATCATCCGCTCCGCGCCCCTTGTTGCACCCCCGGGACGCATGTGAACATGAGAACACCGGAGCTTGTGAACTTGTGAATCGATTCGCAAGGAGCACGCGCAAGCGACAAGGAGGTGGCTCCATTCCATGCCCATGTACGTGCGCAACGCCATGAGCACGGTGGTCCTCACCATCGGGCCCGCCCACACGCTGCGCCAGGCAGCCCATCTGATGGCCGCACGCCGGGTAGGCGCGGCCGTCGTCCTCGACACCGACACCAGCGGGCTCGGCATCCTCACCGAGCGCGACATCCTGAACTCCCTCGGCGCGGGAGAGGACCCGGACCAGGAGACCGCGCAGGCCCACACCACTTCGGACGTGGTCTTCGCGGCGCCCGGGTGGACGCTCGACGAGGCCGCCGCCGCCATGGTGCACGGCGGCTTCCGTCACCTCATCGTGCTCGACGACCTGGAGCCGGTGGGCATCGTCTCGGTCCGCGACATCATCCGGTGCCGCGCCGCGGCCCCGGAGCGGCGCGAGGAGCGGGTCAGCCCCGTACCTGCGTGACGGCCGGCGTCCGGGAGTGACGGCGCCCGGGGCGCCGGGGCACACCCCCGTGGCCACCGGCGCGCACGCACGCGAAGAGGCCGGAGCCCACTGGCGTCCGGCCTCTTCGGTGTTACGGCAAGGGAGGGGTCAGCCGCGCAGGGCCTGGACCGCGGCCTCCAGCCGCTTGCCGTAGTCGGGGTCCGCCTTGCGGAAGTTCTCGATCGCGCGCTGGGCGATGTCGTCGCGCGAGACCTTGGAGATGAAGCCCGCCAGGTTGTCGATCAGGCGCTCCTTCTCCTCTTCCGTCATCAGGCGGTACAGGTTGCCGGCCTGCACGAAGTCGTTGTCCTCGGCGTGCGAGGGCGCCTCGCTCTGGCCGGTCTGCCCGCTCACCGCGACCGGCTGCCACAGCGGGCGGTCGGTCTGCACCGGGCCGCCGAAGCTGTTCGGCTCGTAGTTCTTCGCGCCGCCGTGGCGGCCGTCGTAGAGGTAGCCGTCGCGGCTGTGCGAGCGGGACTCGGTGGCGTGCGGGCGGTTGACCGGCAGGTGGTCGGCGTTGATGCCGACGCGGTAGCGGTGGGCGTCGGCGTACGCGAACAGGCGGCCCTGGAGCATCTTGTCGGGCGAGGGGCCGATGCCCGGCACGAAGTGGTGCGGGGAGAAGATCGACTGCTCGACCTCGGCGAAGACGTTCTCCGGGTTGCGGTTGAGCTCCAGCTTGCCGATCTCGATCGGCGGGTAGTCCGCGTGCGGCCAGACCTTGGTCAGGTCGAACGGGTTGAAGCGGTACGTCGCGGCGTCGGCGGCCGGCATGATCTGCACCTGGACGGTCCAGCTCGGGAAGTCGCCGCGCTCGATCGCCTCGCGCAGGTCGCGCTGGTGGCTGTCCGCGTCCGCACCGGCGAGCCCGGCGGCCTCGGCCGCGGTGAGGTTCTTGATGCCCTGGTCGGTCTTGAAGTGGTACTTGACCCAGAAGACCTCGCCGGCCTCGTTGTTCCACTGGTAGGTGTGCGAGCCGAAGCCGTCCATGTGGCGGTAGGACGCCGGGATGCCGCGGTCGCCGAACAGCCAGGTCACCTGGTGGGTGGACTCGGGCGACAGGCCCCAGAAGTCCCAGACGTTGTCCGCCTCCTGCGAGCCGGTGTACGGGTCGCGCTTCTGGGTGTGGATGAAGTCGGGGAACTTGATGGCGTCCTTGATGAAGAACACCGGGGTGTTGTTGCCGACGAGGTCGTAGTTGCCCTCTTCGGTGTAGAACTTCAGGGCGAAGCCGCGCGGGTCGCGGACCGCGTCGGCGGAGCCGAGGTTGCCGGCGACCGTGGAGAACCGCAGGAAGGTCTCGGTCTGCTTGCCGACCTCGGAGAGGAAGCCCGCGCGGGTGTAGCGCGACAGGTCGGCGGTGACCGTGAACGTGCCGTACGCGCCGGCGCCGCGGGCGTGCACCACGCGCTCCGGGATGCGCTCGCGGTTGAAGTGCGCGAGCTTCTCGATCAGGAGCTGGTCCTGGATGAGTCCGGGGCCGCCGACGCCGGCCGTCTCGCTGTTCTGGTTGTCCGCGACCGGAGCCCCGGCCTCCGTGGTCAGCGGTCCGGTGCTGCTCTGTACCGACACGTGCGCCTCCTGAGTCATGAACCTGCCCTTGGCTTGCGCCGCAACCGATCCTACATTGGACAATGTCTAAGTCAAGAAGAACCCGAAACTCGTACCGAATCCGGTGATGGACGAGCACTGCTACTCTGGGCCTTATCTGACTGATAGGTGATTGGCATGAGTGACCTGCTGGAACGACTCCGGGACCGCGGCTGGCGGCTGACCGCGCAGCGACGCGTCGTCGCGGAGGTCCTCAACGGGGACCACGTCCACTACACCGCTGACGAGGTGCACGCGAAGGCGACCGAGCGGCTGCCGGAGATCTCGCGCGCGACCGTCTACAACACGCTGGGCGAGCTGGTCTCGCTCGGTGAGGTGCTGGAGGTCAGCACGGACGGCCGCGCCAAGCGGTACGACCCGAACGCCCACCACGACCACCAGCACCTGGTGTGCTCGCGGTGCGGGACGATAAGGGACGTGCACCTGGACAGCGACCCGCTCGCCGCCCTGCCGGTGCCGGAACGCTTCGGCTTCCAGGTCTCCGAGGTGTCGGTGACGTACCGGGGCATCTGCCCGAACTGTCACTCCCACAGCTGACCACCGGCACCGGCCGCACGAAGAGCCCGCCCCGACCGGCGCGGGCTCTTCGGCGTGCGCGCACTCCTTGATCGCGTACGCATACGACGAAGGCCCGGAACCTCATGGTTCCGGGCCTTCGTCTTTCAGTAGCGGGGACAGGATTTGAACCTGCGACCTCTGGGTTATGAGCCCAGCGAGCTACCGAGCTGCTCCACCCCGCGCCGTTGTGCGTCTACTCTAACCTCACGCCGCCGACCAGCGCAAATCACTTTCCGTTGCCCTGGGGCCAGCGGCATCGGCCCGACTTCCGCAGGGTCTCCGCGGGGCCGCCGCCAGGCTTCCCCCCTGGCCCCGTCCGGCCTCCCCTTGGCCTCTGCCCGGCGTCCGGCCGTCCGCCGGACCTTGGCGTGCGAGGCGCCCCGCGTCGCCCCGCACGCCACGCCCTACGCGCTCAGCTCCTCCTGGAGCGCCTCGCGCAGCCGCGCCGCGCGCTCCGCCACCTCCGGCGGTCCCAGCTCGACCGCCCGCCGGCACCACTGGTGGCCCTCGGCGAGGGCGCCGCGCCGGGCGGCGAGCAGGGCCAGGCGCAGGGCGGCGCGCCCGTGCCCGTCCTCGGCCGCGCGGGTCCACCAGAGCGCGGCCTCGGGCAGGCTGCCCTCGCGCGCCAGGAGCAGGCCGAGGTTGAAGGCGCCGTTGCGGCTGCCCGCCTCGGCCGCCGCGCGGTACCAGCGCGCGGCCTCGACCACATCGCCCCGCGCCGCCGCGAACATGCCAACCCGGACCTGGGCGCGGCGGTGCCCCTGCCGGGCGGCGTGCTCGTACCAGCGGGTGCACTCGTCGTCCTGCCGCCGCTCGACCGCGCCGCCGTCGCGGCGGTCCAGCAGGTCGGCGAGGCGGAACGCCGCCTCGGCGCTGCCGCCCTTCGCCGCGCGGCGCAGGTTCCGCTCGGCGGCCTCCGTGTCACCGTCGCGCAGTTGGACGATGGCGACCTGGAGCGCGGCCTCCGTGTGCCCGGCCGCCGCGGCGCGCTCGTACCACTCGCGCGCCATCCGCTCCGCGCCGCGCTCCGCGTACAGGATGCCGAGGTTGAACGCGGCGTCCACGCTGCCCGCCTCGGCGGCCTTGGAGAACCACGGCTCGGCGCCGGCCGAGTCGCCGCGCTGGAGCAGCATGATGGCGAGCGCGTTGGCCGCCTCGCGGTGCCCCGCGTAGGCGGCGCGGCGGTACCACTGCTCGCCGCGGCCCTCGCGGCCCTGCTCGGCGCAGAGCAGGCCGATGTTGTACGCGCCGTTGACGTCGCCCGCGTCCAGCGCGGCGCGGTACCAGCGCTCGGCGGTCTGCGTCTCCCCGCGGTCGGCGTGCAGCGCGCCCAGCGCGTTGGCGGCGTTGCCGTCACCGTCCTGGGCGGCGCGGCGCCACCACTCGGCCGCGCTCTCCTCGTCGCCCGCGTCGCGCAGCAGGAAGCCCAGGGCGCAGGCGGCCCGCGCCTCGCCGCCCTTGGCGGCGGTCAGGTACCAGCGGCCGGCCTCCTGGGTGTCGCCGCGCTCCTCCAGGAGCGTGCCGAGGTGCAGGGCGGCGCGGCGGTGCCCGCGGGCCGCGGCCTGGCGGTACCACTGCTCGGCCTCGGCCTCCCCGGTGGCGTCGCCGCCGCCCACGGACTTCGCGCGGTCGTCCAGCAGGCGGGCGAGGCGGTACGCGGCTTCGCGGTGCCCGCGCTCGGCGGCGGCCCGGAACCAGCGCTCGGCGCCCACGTCGCCGCGGTGCTCCAGAAGGTCGGCGAGGGCGTACGCGCCCAGGCAGTGGCCCGACTCGGCGGACTGGCGCAGCCAGTACTCGGCGGCGGGCTCGTCGCCGCGCTCGCGGTAGAAGCGGCCGAGCGCGTGGGCCGCCGCCGCGGACCCGGCCACGGCCGCGACGCGCCACCAGCCGGCCGCCTCGTCGGCGTAACCGCGCTGGTGCAGCAGGACGCCCAGGTTGTTGGCGGCCGCGCGGTCGCCCGCCGCGGTGGCGGAGCGCAGGTACGGTTCGGCGCTGTCCAGGTCGCCGCGGCGCAGCAGCAGCGCGCCCAGCACGCTCATGGCGCCGGTGTCGCCGGCGTCGGCGGCCCGGCGGTGGCCGGCTTCGGTCACGGCTTCGGACGCCTCGGCGGCGGCGTCGGCCTCGATCACGTCCAGCGGCATGTCGGCATCACGCTGGTCCGGAAGTACGGTGTCCCGTCCGTCCGGTGTCCCGGATTCGCGCCCGTCGTCGGGCGCGTGCACAAACCGGCCTGTCTCCAACAACCTTGCCTTGTCCCCCATGAGGGCCATCGTCGCACCACCCGCAACCCGCGTACACCTGGTATACCGCAGCCAGTGAGGTCACTACAGCGTTTTGTCGACTTCCCGATACAGAGACATGCCAAACTCCGTTCCACCCACTTCCGTTCACCTCTGGAAAAGGCGCGCCCGTCCGGGCGTGTCGCCCCCACACATGACGAAGGCCCGGAACCTCATGGTTCCGGGCCTTCGTCTTTCAGTAGCGGGGACAGGATTTGAACCTGCGACCTCTGGGTTATGAGCCCAGCGAGCTACCGAGCTGCTCCACCCCGCGCCGTTGTGTATCCAAGGTACCACGGCACGGAGGTGGCGGTGCCCGGCCCGCGAGGGGCCGGGCCGCGGGGTCAGCTGCCGCCGGTGCCGCCGTTCTTGCCGGCGTCACCCTTCTGCGCGGACTTCTTCTCCGCCTCGGCCGCCCGGTCCAGGGCCGCCTTCAGCTTCTTCTGCGCCTCGCCGTAACCGGCCCAGTCGCCTTCCTTGCGGGACTTCTCGCCCTCCTCGTACGCCTTCACGGCGTCGTCGAGGGCCTGCTGGACCGTCTGGTCGGCCGGCGGCTGCTTGCCCGTGTCGCCGTCGCCCGAGGGCGGCTGCTCCGTACCGGAGCCCGGCGGCTTCTTGCCGAAGACGACGTCGAGCGCCTCGGCCAGGTTGTTGCCCAGGACGGGGTCGTTCTCGCCGTAGCTGACCAGCACCTTCTTCAGCAGCGGGTAGTTGGTGCCCGCGCCGCGCAGGTAGACCGGTTCGACGTACAGCAGACCGCCGTTCATCGGGACCGTGAGGAGGTTGCCGTACTCGATCTCGGAGTCGCCGAGTTTCTTCAGGATGTTCAGCTCGTTGGCGATCTTCGGATCGGAGTTGAACTTCGACTGGACCTGCTGCGGACCCGGCACCGGTGTCTGCGACGGCAGTTTCAGCACTCTGATCTTGCCGTAGTCACCGCTGGTGGCATTGGCGTCCACCGCCATGAACGCGCCCAGGTTGTCCCGCTTGTTGGGCGTGAACGTCGTGGTCAGCGCGAAGGTCTGGGCCTTCTGGTCGGGCATCTTCAGGCTCTGGTAGTACGGCGGCACCGAGTTGCCCGACTTGTTCGTCGGGTCGTTCGGGACCTGCCAGCGCTCGCTGCCCGTGTAGAAGGTGTTCGGGTCGGTGACGTGATACGTCGTCAGCAGCTGACGCTGCACCTTGAAGAGATCCTGCGGGTAGCGCATGTGCTCCATCAGGTCCTTGCTGATGGAACTCTTCTTCTCGACCGTCCCGGGGAACGACTTCATCCAGGTCTTCAGGACCGGGTCCTTGGTGTCCCACTGATAGAGCTTGACCGAACCGTCATAGGCGTCGACCGTGGCCTTGACCGAGTTGCGGATGTAGTTGACCTGGTTCTGCTGGGCGACGACCGCCCGCTGACCGTCGGTGAGCGAGTCGGCGGTGGTGTCACCGAGTGTGGTGCGCGAGGCGTACGGATAGCCGTTGCTCGTCGTGTAGGCGTCGACGATCCACTGGATGCGCCCGCCGACGACCGCGGGGTAGGCGTCGCCGTCGATGGTCAGCCAGGGGGCGACCGCCTCCACGCGCTCCTTGGGCGTGCGGTTGTACAGAATCCGCGAACCCTCGCCGATGGCACCCGAGTAGAGGATCTGCGGCTCGCCGAACGCGACCGCGTAGGCGGCGCGGTTGATCGGATTGGCGAGGTTCACTCCGCTCTTGCCCGTATAGCTGTAGCTCTTCTCGCCGCTCTTGTCAGAGGAGTAGTCCAGCTCCTTCTGCGGCCCGCCCACGATCGAGTACTGCGTGGTCTTCTCGCCGTAGTACACGCGCTGCTCGTACGGGCCGAACTGGCCCTTCGAGGGCAGCTCGCTCTCGGTGTAGGCGGGCTCACCGCCCTCGGCGAACGTGGTGCCCTTGGCGGCCACCGCGCCGTACCCGTGGGTGTACTTGAAGTGGTCGTTGATCCAGTTCCGCTCGGAGACGCCGTTGAGGTTCAGCTCGCGCAGACCGATGACGGTGTCCTGGTCCTTGCCGTCCTTGTCCTTGTAGCGGTCGACGTCGAGAGTGGACGGGAACTGGTAGTAGCTGCGGACCTGCTGGCGCTGCTGGAAGGCCGGTGAGACCACGTTCGGGTCGAGCAGACGCACGCTGGCGGTGGTGTCGGCGGCGTCCCGCAGCTTCTGCCGGTCCGTGTCGTCCTTCGGCTTGTAGTTGCCGTCATAGCCCTGCACGTCGACACCGTTGATGTCGTATGCGTCGCGGGTCGCCTTGATGTTCTGCTTGATGTACGGCGCTTCCTTGGCCTGCTCGTTCGGCTGGACCTGGAACTTCTGCACGATGGCCGGGTACAGGCCGCCGATGAGGACCGCCGAGAGCACCATCAGGCCGAAGCCGATGACCGGCAGCTGCCAGGTGCGCCGCCACAGCGTCGCGAAGAAGAGCACCGCGCAGATCGCCGCGATGAAGAAGAGGATCGTCTTCGCGGGCAGATAGGCGTTGGCGTCCACATAGCGCAGGCCCGTCCAGCCGTCGGCGGACTTCAGCCCGCTGGACTTGACCGCCAGGCCGTACCGGTCGAGCCAGTACGCGATCGCCTTGAGCGACACGAAGATGCCCAGCACCACCGACAGGTGGCCGGTGGCGGCGGCCGTCGCGCGCGAGCCGGGGCTCGTGACGCGCAGTCCGCCGTACAGGTAGTGCGTCAGGGCCGCGGCGATCAGGCACAGCACCGCGCAGGCGAAGCCGAAGCTGAGCAGGAAGCGGTACCAGGGCAGGTCGAAGGCGTAGAACGAGACGTCCTTGCCGAACTGCGGGTCCTTCTGGCCGAACGGAACCCCGTTCACCCACTGGAGCCACGTACGCCACTGGCCGGAGGCCGACGCGCCGGCGATCAGGCCCACCACCGCGGTGACCGCGATCAGCGCCCACTTCTTGTACGGCGCGATGCCCATCCGATAGCGGTCCAGGCTCTGCTGCTCCATGGACATCGCGCTCAGCGGCGGCCGCAGGCGGTGCGCCAGCCAGATGTTGACACCGACCGCGGCGGCCATCAGGACACCGAAGGCGAAGAACAGTCCGATCTTGGTCCACAGGGTCGTGGTGAAGACCGAGGAGTACTTGACCGACCGGAACCAGAGCCAGTCGGTCCAGAACCCGGAGAACATGACGAAGAGCATGGCCAGGACGGCCAGCACCCCCAGTGTCATGAACAGGGTCCGGACCCGCCGGGACGGTCGGCCGACTCTGATCCGTGGCCCTGTCGGGCCTCCGCCGCGGTCCGGCATCTGGAAAGCCAAGGTGCGCACCTCGAAGTTCGCTGTCGTGTTGAGCAGGCCCGGCGATAGTAGGACCCACTGTTGCAACTTACTAAGGCTTTACTCGGTTCCCGATTTCCGGGGTCCACAAGGCACGATATTGAGCATGAACAACCTTCCCGTCGACGGCACCCCCCTTGCCGCCAGCCCGCTGACCCGTGCCGTGCTCGAAATCGACGAGTACGCCGCCGGACTCGGCTGGGACCAGCCCGCCCGCCTCTTCGCCCTCGTGGACACCGCCCGACTCCGCGACGAGGAACCCTCGCTCGCCGAGCAGCTCGGCATCGACGACTCCACCACCGCCTCGCTGACCCCGGTCGAGCAGGACGAGATCCCCGCCGGCGCGCCGCTGGACGAGTTCCTCGCCACCATCGGCTGGCCGGACGCGGTGGCCGGCTGCGCGATGACCGTGGAGCGGCTGATGCTGCCGCCGTCCGCCGAGGACTCCGTGCCGGAGGGCATGGACGAGGCCCGGCTCGCGAAGTGGGTTGCCGAGCACCCGGACCGCCAGGAGGTACGGATGACGGTGGCGGTGCTGCGGGACGGGACGCGCGAGTCGGCGCTGCGGCTGCGCGAGAAGGACTCCACGTCCGAGGTGCTGACCGGCTCGGAGCTGGTGCCGGGGCTGGCGGACGCGCTGGCCGCCACCTTCGAGAACTGACGCGGCGGCCCGCCCGGGGCCGGGGCCCGCTGCCCCGGCCCGCCGTGCGGCGAGGCCCGTACAGGCGTTGCGGGGCCCGGCCTCCGTACAGGCGGTGCGGGTGCCCGGTCCCGGACAGGCGGTGCGGGGAGGCGCCCGGCCCCCGTACGGCCGTCTACTTGTTCGCGGGGCAGCTGGGCAGGCTGTCCGTGTCGCCCTTGCGGATCTTCTCCAGGGACTTCAGCGCGTCCTGGATGGTGTCCACCTTGACCAGGCGCAGGCCCTCCGGGTGGTCGTCGACGACGGTCGAGCAGTTGTCCTTGGGCGTGAGGAAGTACTCCGCGCCCTTGTTGCGCGCGCCGACGACCTTCATCGCGATACCGCCGATCGGGCCGACCTTGCCGTCCGCGTCGATCGTGCCCGTACCGGCGATGAACTTCCCGCCGGTCAGGTCCTCGGGCGTGAGCTTGTCGATGATCCCGAGGGCGAACATCAGGCCGGCGCTGGGGCCGCTGACGTCGGCCAGCTTGATGTCGACATTGAACGGGAAGGTGTAGTCGATACCGGCCTGGATGCCGACTATCGGCCGGCCGTCCTTCGCCTTCGCGGTCGGAACGGCTACGTCCTTGGTGGGGCCCTCGGGCCGCTTGCCCTTCTTCTGGGCCGCGGCCGCGTCCTTGGCCGGGATGACCGTGAAGACGGCCTGCTCGCCCGGCTTGTGCTTGGTGACCAGCTTGGCGACGTCCGTATTGGCCTTGATCTCCGTACCGTCCACGGCCTTGATCACGTCACCGGCGTGCAGCTTGCCGTCCGCGGGGGCGTCCTTGACGACGGACGCCACGACCGTCTGGGAGCCGACCGGGATCTTCAGCTGCTTGAACGCCGCGACCTTGGCGCTCTCCAGGGACTGGTTGAACTCCTCGGCGTTCTGCTGATCGGACTGCTCCGCCGTCTGGCCCTCCGGGTAGAGGGTCTTGTGCGGCACCACGATGCTGTCGTGCTTCAGCCAGCCGACGACCGCTTCGACGAGGTTCATCCGGTATTCGGCGCCGGTGACGCGGACCGTGACCATGTTCAGATTGCCGGAGGTCGGGTACGTCTTGTGGCCGGACACCTGGAGCACCGGCTCGCCCTTGTGCTCACCCAGCGTGTTGGTCGTGGGCCCCGGATACATCTCCGAATACGGAACGGGGATCACCATCCCGGCGCAGATCAGCGCAATCAGCATCACGAGAGAGGCGAGCAGCGTCGCGGTGCGGCGTGGCATGGAACGACAGTACGGGACGCCTCCGACACCCGGTCCCCGGGGCCGTCCGTCCGGGGGCGGGCCCGGCCGGGCGGGTGCGGCGGGCAGCCGGAGCCACGGTGGCCGCTTGCGACCGCGCACGCCCGCCACGACCGCGGCTCATTCCGCCATGTTCATGCCGCGTCGGAACCGGAATGCGCATTCTCGGGCTTCTCCATCGCCTCCCGGAAGCGCGCGTAACCCGCCAGTTCCGCGACATCCCCGGTCCGGCGGTTGCGCGAGGCCCAACTGCTCCACACGACGGCGGCGATGGCGGCGAGAACCGGAACCAGCAACCAGAGGAGCGCTCCCATAGCGGCCTCCCGACCCCTTGTAACAACCGCAACGACGAATAAGCAGATTAACCATCTGCCAGGTCAACGCTCACGCCAGGGGGCGGGTTACGCAACTGGAGCGCGCGTAAAGGCTTTCCCGAAAACCACCCGGAACGGGCACCACCGCCCGGAACCGGCCGTCAGCAGGCGCCGACCCACTCTTCCGTGCCGTCCGAAAAGCGCTGGTGCTTCCAGATGGGCACCTCGTGCTTGAGGTCGTCGATCAGCCGCCGGCAGGCCTCGAACGCCTCCGCACGGTGCGGGCAGGAGACCGCGACGACGACGGCCAGGTCACCGATGGTCAGCTCGCCCACCCGGTGCACCGCGGCCAGCGCGCGTACGGGGTAGTCGGCGGCCACCTTCTCGGCGACGCGGCGCAGTTCGGCCTCGGCGCTCGGGTGCGCCGAGTAGCCGAGGGCGTCGACGTCGGCGCCGCCGTCGTGGGAACGGACCGTACCGACGAACAGGGCCGTACCGCCGGCGGCCGGATCGCCGACGGCCGCGAAGACCTCGTCCAAGGACAGCGGGGTGTCACGGACCGCGAGGAGGCGGATCGCGTCCGCCGCACCCTGCTCGCCCGGGTGGTCATACGTGCCTGGCATGACTCCTATCGTGCCGTACGGCGGGGCGCCGCGGAGCATGGGCTTTCCACCGGTCCTGCGGGAGGGGGCATGGAGGCTTCTACAGGGGGCGGGGCGTGGGGGGCCGGCCAGGGGGCCGCGAAGGCCCGCGAGGCGGGCCGCAGGTTCCCGCGGAGGTGGGCCGCGGGGCCCGCGAGCTGCGGGGCAGCCGTACGGAGGCGCCCGCGGCCCTCCCCCGTCCTCAGATGCGGCGGCGGGCCTTGCGGGCGCGGCGCACCAGGGCAGCGGTGCCCAGCAGGGCGACCGTCGCGCCCGCGGCGCCGGCCGCGGTGGCGTCCTTGCGGCCCAGGCGGCGGCCCGCGACCGTGTGCCGGCCCGCGACCTCCTCCAGCAGCTCGGCCAGCACCTCCTCGTTCGTCCACCGGGGGCGCCAGCCCGCCTCGTGCAGCCGGCTGCCGCTGACCACCCACGGGTGCATCGTGTAGGCGAGGTCCCCGGCGGGCGACGGCGTCAGGCCGATGCGGTGCAGCCGGGCGGCGGCGCCGAGCGCCACCGAGGACGGCAGCTCCATGCGCCGGATGCCGGACAGCTCCTCGACCTCCTCCTGCTCCAGCCAGCCGTCGCAGCCCACCGCCAGCTCGCCCTCGACCTTCTCCAGCGCCGCGTACTGCAGGGCGCTGACCAGGTCTTCCACGTGGCAGAACTGCCAGGCGGGGCGGGAACCGGCGACGACGAGCAGCCGGGGCGACTCGAAGTAGCGGGTCAGCGCGGTGTCCGTGCCGCCCACCAGGACGGTGGGGCGCAGGACGGTGACGTTCAGGCCGGGGTGCGCGCGGGGCGCGCGGTGCGCCAGGCGCTCGATCTCCAGGAGGTCGCCGACCCCGGTGGCGTCGGCGGTCGCCCGCAGCTCGGCGTCCTCGGCCAGCGGCACGTCGTTGTCCGGGAGCGCACCGTAGACCATGGCGGAGGTGCAGAGCACGACCCGGTGCACGCCGGCGGCCGCGGCGGCCGTGAGGACCGTCTGCGTACCGCGCACGTTGTACGCCGTACGGGCCGCGGCGTCGGTCTCCAGGTCGAGGTCGACGGCCAGGTGCACGACGACGTCGGCGCCGCGCAGCTTGTCGGCGATGGCCGGGTCCCGGACGTCCAGGACGTGCCAGTGGGCCTCGGCGGCCTCGCCGCGCCGCTCGTCGATGGCCACCACCCGCTTGACCTCGTCGGACTCGGTCAGCGCCTGAGTCAGCAGGGCGCCCACCCCGGAGGCGGCGCCGGTGACCGCGACGACGGGGCGGCGCAGCGGCCGGGCGGGCGCGGCATCCGCCTGCTTGCCTGCCTTGTCGGTCTCGGCCGCAGCGTTTCGCGCTGCGCGAACGGTCGGATCTGGGGAACTCACCGGGCGTCTCCAGCGGTTGTCTTCAGTGCGTAGGCGTGCTGACGCGTACGTACCAGGTGGCGTCCATCCTGCCGCAGGCGCCGGGACGGCGAAGCACCGAGCCCCGAAGCGGGGCGGGTGTCTAGGCTGGAAGAGAATGTCGGGCAGCCGCCGCCGGCCCCGGGCCGGCGGCCCTACGAGCCGAGGAAACCCGTGAGTGACACCCCATTTGGATTCGGCCTTCCGCCGGAGGAGCCGGAGGACGGCGACAACGGCAAGAAGAAGGGCGGCCAGGGAGGTAGCCAGGGCCCCGCGAACCCGTTCGGATTCGGCGGCGGGAGCGGCGGCGCGGACAACCCGTTCGCGGCGCTCTTCGGCGGCATGGGCGGTCCGGGTGGCGAGATGAACCCTGGCGATCTTGGCGCCGCCTTCCAGAAGCTGGGCCAGATGCTCTCGTACGAGGGCGGTCCGGTGAACTGGGACATGGCCAAGGACATCGCGCGCCAGACGGTCGCGCAGGGCGCCGAGGACGGCACCAAGGACGCCAGCGTCTCCCCCGGTGAGCGGGCGGCCCTCGAAGAGGCGGTACGCCTCGCCGACCTGTGGCTGGACGGCGTGACGTCGCTGCCCTCCGGCGCGAGCACGGTCTTGTCGTGGAGCCGCGCCGAGTGGGTCGAGGAGACCCTGCCGGTGTGGAAGGACCTGGTGGACCCGGTCGCCGAGCGCGTCGGCGCGGCCATGGGCGACGTACTGCCCGAGGAGATGCAGGCCATGGCGGGCCCGCTGCTCGGCATGATGCGCTCCATGGGCGGCGCCATGTTCGGTACGCAGATCGGGCAGGCGCTGGGCGTCCTGGCCGGCGAGGTCGTCGGTTCGACGGACGTCGGGCTGCCCCTGGGCCCGGCCGGCAAGGCCGCGCTGCTCCCGGGCAACATCGCCAACTTCGGCTCCGGCCTCGGCGTCCCCGAGGAGGAGGTGCGGCTCTACCTGGCGCTGCGCGAGGCCGCCCACCAGCGGCTCTTCGCCCACGTGCCGTGGCTGCGCTCGCACCTGTTCGGCGCGGTCGAGGGCTACGCCCGCGGCATCAAGGTCGACACGACCAAGCTGGAGGACGTGGTCGGCCAGCTCGACCCGCAGCACCCCGAAGAGCTGCAGAACGCCCTTCAGCAGGGCATGTTCCAGCCCGAGGACACCCCGGAGCAGAAGGCGGCGCTGGCCCGTCTGGAGACGGCGCTGGCCCTCGTCGAGGGCTGGGTGGACGCGGTGGTGCACGCCGCCGCCTCCCCGCACCTGCCGTCGGCCGACGCGCTGCGTGAGACGCTGCGCCGCCGCCGGGCGACCGGTGGCCCGGCCGAGCAGACCTTCGCCACCCTCATCGGCCTGGAGCTGCGTCCGCGGCGCCTGCGGGACGCCTCGCGGCTGTGGGCCCTGCTGACGGACGCGCGGGGCCTGGACGGGCGCGACGCGCTCTGGGAGCACCCGGACATGCTGCCGACGGCCGCCGACCTGGACGACCCGGACGGCTTTGTCCACCACGAGCAGCTGGACTTCTCCGAGCTGGACAAGATGCTGGGCGAGGCCGCGGGCGGTGCCGGGAAGCCGGACCTGTCCAAGGAGACCGGCGAGAGCGCCGGGCAGGACGCCTCCACCGGGGATGCCTCCACCGAGGGCGGCAAGCCCGAGGACGACGGCGGCAAGGGCGACAAGGGCGACCGCGACAAGTGACCCTTCACGACGACGCGGCGCGGGTCCTCAAGGAGTGGCCCGCGCCGTCCCCTGAGCAGGACCGGTTGCGGCTCTCCTACCTGGATCACCTGGCCGCCCATCCGGACGGCATGCGCAAGCCGTGCAAGGACGGGCACATCACGGCCAGTGCCCTGGTCATCGACCCGTCGCGCGGCCGGGTACTGCTGACGCTGCACCGCAAGCTCAAGATGTGGCTCCAGATGGGCGGCCACTGCGAGCCGGAGGACGCCACGCTCGCGGACGCGGCGCTGCGCGAGGCACGCGAGGAGTCCGGGATCGCGTCCGGGCTGACGCTGCTGGGCGGGCCGGTGCGCCTGGACCGGCATCTGACGCCGTGCGCGTGGCATCTGGACGTGCAGTACGCGGCGCTGGCGCCCGAAGGGGCCGAGGCGGTGATCAGCGACGAGTCGCTGGACCTGCGGTGGTTCCCGTATGCCGAGGTGGCGGACGTGGCGGACGATTCGGTCGTACGCCTCATGGAGCACACCCGCGCGCTTCTGTAGGACGCGCCCCGGCCGCCCGCGCTCCCTCGTACGGAGGGGGCGCGGGCGGCCGATGTGCGCGGGCGCGGACGGCCTGCGGGCGGGCGGCCGGGGGCGGCAGCAGGGGCGCGCCTCAGTTGGTGAAGATGTTGCCCTGGTTCTGCCCGTGGGCGCCCTGCTGCCCCATGCCGAACTGGGCGGCGAGGCCGGAGCCGATGACGGCGTTCTGCGGCGGCAGCAGCTCGCTGGGCTGGACGAGCGCGTACCCCTGTCCCAGGAAGCTCAGCTCCCAGCCCTCGCCCGTGCTGCCGCGGCGCCGCCACACGCCGGAGGAGTGCGTCTGCGCCTGCATCTGCACCCGGAGCGAGGCGGACCAGGCGACCACCGCGTCGGCGTCGGCGTTGACGTACTTGTCCGGGGTGACCTGCATCATCAGCGGCTGGCCCGAGGTCATCAGCACGACCTTGCCCCGGCCGGAGATGTTGAGCTGGTACTTGCCGGTACCGGAGATCCCGTACTGGCTGTCCACCGAGATCACCTCCCAGTGCAGGCCGGAGTCCAGCGCCAGCACATAGCTGCTGTCCACGGTCAGGCCGTCGTGATCGACGTCCATGACGTGCACGTACTGCGCGAGGTTGGCCAGATAGACCGTGCCCTGGCCACTGACGCGCATCAGGTCCAGGCCCTCGCCGGACGCGGCGCGGGCGCGCTGCTGGCCGGGCGTCTGGTAGTTCCCGTCGAATTCCAGCAGTCCCTGGTAGGCGACCATGCTGCCCTTACGGGCGAGCAGGTCCTCGTGCCCCTGTAGGGCGACCCGCAGCAGCTGCGGGTTCTGCAGGGCGTACCGGTCCTGGGTCTGTGCCTCGGTGTAGGCGAAAAGCGGACTCTGCATGATGGCCTGACGTCCTCCCCCTCAGCCCCGGGCCCGGAGCCGGTCGGTGCTGTCCTCACTGGGCTGTACGACGACGAAGCCCTGGCCGGAGAAGCCGAGCTGGTACGCCTCGCCGCTGCCGCGCCCGATCATCGAGGACGCCTTGAAGCTGCGCTTGCCCTTCATTTTCAGATTCGTCGACCAGGCGACGAGCGCGTCCGGGTCGACGTACGTCTCGTCCTCGCCGCGCCCGCAGTCCACCACGATCGGGGTGCCGCGGGAAGTCAGCGCGACCCAGCCGGTGCCCGAGATGCCGACGTTGAAGAGCCCCTGGCCGGCGAACTTCGCCATGCCCTTGACCCGCTGCACACCCCATTGGAGGTGGGCGTCGAAGGCCAGGAGGTTGGTGCCGTTGACGGAGATCGACTCGTCGTTCAGGTGCACGCAGACGACGTCCGCGCCGTAGTCGGCGAGGTAGAGCAGGCCGTCGCCGGTGCACTTCATCAGGGGCGCGCCCTCACCGGTCAGCCACTGGGAGGCCATCTGGCGGACCGCGGGCGGGTTGGGCTCGTACTGGACGAAGCCCTCGTAGGCGACCATCGAGCCGGTGCGGGCGAAGACGTCCTGGCCGCTCTGCATGGCGATCTTCACCATGGCGCTGCCGTGGTTCTCCATGCGGGCGGCTGGCGCGGTCGGGGCGTAGCCCGGAACGTGCTGTTCGTACATGGCGGGCTCCCTCAGACCTCGTAGGGCTGGACGACGATGAAGTTGCCGGGCGCGCCGCGGAACTGGAGGTTCACGCTCTCGCCGGAGTGTCCGGGATACGCGCTGCGGCGCAGGCTCACCTGGCTGGAGATGATCACCTGGGAGGCGGCCGACCAGGCGACGATGGCGTTGGCGTCCGCGAAGGTCGTCGGCGTCACCGGAAGGACGACCGGGGTGCCCCGGGTCTTGACCACGACCGTGCCGGTGCCCTGGAACTGCAGGGTGAACAGCGCGCCGCCCGGGATGCCGTGCCCCTCGACGCGGCGGACCTCGTGCTGGAGCGACTCGTCGAAGGCGAGCACGCTCTCGGCGGACACGCAGATCGCGTCGCCCTGGAGCTCGATGGGGTGCACATGGGCGCTGTTGTCCGCGAAGAACACCTGGCCCTGGCCCGTGCAGCGCATCAGCTGCATCTCCTGGCCGGTGGCGTTGCCCACGATGCGGCCTCGGATGCCGGCGCCCTTGTAGTTGAAGTCGACCTTGCCCTGGTAGAGGACCATGCTGCCCTGACGGGCGAGCACCGGCTGCCCGTCGACGCCGAGGTCGGCGCGGATCAGCTTCTCGTTCTGCAGGGTCCACCGCTGTCCCGTGGGGGCCTCGCGGTACTTCTCCAGGACGACACCGAGGCCGGGGCCAGCGCCCTGGGCCTGCGGCTGGCCGTACGGGGCGGGCTGTCCCTGCGGACCGCCGTACGGGGCCGGGGGCTGGCCGGGGAACTGGCCGGGCGGCTGACCGTACGGGGCCTGGGACGGTGCCGGAGGGGGCGGCTGGGGCGGCTGGACCGGCTGGCCGTACGGCGGGGGTGCCTGCTGGTACGGGTCCTGGCCGAACGGCGGCTGCTGGCCGGGCGGGGCGCCGGGGGGCGTCATCGGCGCCGCGATGGTCGGGGCGCCGTGCATCTGCTGAGGGGGCTGAGACGGGGACGGCTGGGCCTGAGGCGGCTGCGTCTGAGGTGGCTGGGCCTGTGCCGGAATCTGTGGCTCCGGGTGAGGCGGGGCCGGCGGCTGGGGCGCCCCGTGGGGCTGCCGGCCCTGGGGAGCGCCCTGAGGCGCGTTCGGGGGCGCGCCGAAAACCGGGGCGGGCGGCTGCGGCGCGGCGGGGGCCGGGGCGGGCTGCCCCTGCGCCACAGGGGCGGCGAAGCCGGGCGGCGGTTCGGAGGAGACGGGCGGTGCGAAGCCCGGCACGCCGCCCTGCGGCGCAGGCTCGGGCGCGGCGGCGGGCTCTTCCTCCGCGACCTCACCACCGAAGTTCTTCAGCAGCGCTTCCAGGCCGCCGTCGAAACCCTGCCCTACCGCCGCGAAGCGCCACACGCCCTTCATGTAGAAGTCGCCGAGCATGACGGCGCGCTCGGTGGTGAACTCGCCACCGTTGAACGCGTATCGGGCGACCTCCTCACCGCCCGCGACGATGCGCACGTAACCGGGCCCGACCTGCGACATCTGGCCCGCGCCGTCCAGCGCGGCGGTGAAGGAGAGCTTCTGGACGTGCTGCGGGATGCGGTCGAGCGTGACCCGGAAGGACTCGGTGTCGCCCGCCTGGGGACCGAGCTGCTGGATCGCTCCCTCGGGCGACGCGGGCTGGTTGAAGAAGACGAAATACCGGTCGTCGGAGAGGCGCTCGTCCGCGTCGAGTCCGAAGCAGCTGATGTCGAAGGTCAGGCCGGGGCCCGCGATCTGCACACCCACGTACAGATCCGTCCCGGCCGTCAGGTCACTGATCCTGGCCTTGTGGCCCCGCTGGAATTCCCTGGCCATACGTAACGACCGTCCCCCGCTCCCGCTTTGCGCTCTGATGACGTCGCGCCAGGCTAACCGCTGCCGCTGACAGCGGACGATGCCGGGGCGCGGCGCGACCCGGGCGGAAACGGTCCTATTCCGTACGGGCCGCGGGCAAATGCGGCAGCCGCTCCGCCGCGACCACCCCTTCGAGATAGCCGCGCGCCCGCTCCGTACGCGGGTATGACTCCAGGAGCTGCCAGAAACGCTGTCCGTGACCAGGGACGAGAAGATGCGCCAGCTCGTGGAGGAGTACGTAGTCGATGACGTACTCCGGCATTCCCTGGAGCCGGTGCGAGAGGCGGATGCTGCCCTCGGCGGGCGTGCAGGAGCCCCAGCGGGTGTTCTGGTTCGTCACCCAGCGCACGGTGTCGGGCCGGGCGCGGCCGTCCAGGTACTGGACCGACAGGCGCTCGGCGCGCTCGGCCAGGTCGCCGTCGCCGAGCATCCGCTTGCTCTCCTGCGCGGCGAGCTTGTCCAGCATCACCGTCACCCAGCGCCGTTCCTCGGCCTCGGACATCCGGGCCGGGATCAGGACGATGGTGCGGTCACCCTCCCGGTAGGCGGAGACCGTACGGCGCCGCCGCGAGCTTCTGCGCACCTCGACCGGGCTCGTCGCGGAGGCCGTGGCCGCGGGGCGCGCGGCGGTCCTGCGTTGCGGGTCTGCGGCTCGGCGCAAAGGGTCGGCAGGCACGCCCCGACGTTACCCGCTGCCCGTACGGGAAGTCCCGTCCCCCGGTTCTGCCATGCGCCCGAAACACTCAGAGGCGGGTACGGCTTGTACGACTATTGCCTGCCGGCTGTGGATAACTTCCGACACCCGCGCGGCGGGCGGTGGATGCTGGGACCGCTGGACGAGATCCGATCGACGGGGGAGCGGGTTCATGTATCCGATGCTCAAGCCCGCGCTGCGGCGCGGCTGGCGGGACCGGGAAACGGTGCGGTTCGGGGTGGCCCCGGCGCACGCGGTGGAGCTGGGCCCGGTGGACACGGCCACCGGGAGTTTTCTGGCCTTGATCGACGGCACGCGCAGCGTGGCGCAGTTGGTGGACGCCGCCGAGTCGCTGGGCCTGCCGGGCGAGCACGCGCGGCGTGTGGTGAGCCGGCTGGGGCGGGCGGGGCTGCTGGACGCCCCGGCGGCGGGCGGACCGGCGGCCGAGGCGGTGCGCGCGGACTCCGGGGCCTTCGGGCGGCTCCGGGCGGATCTCGCCTCACTGTCCGTGCGGCATCCCGAGGCCGCGGGCGGACTGGAGCGGATGGGGGCGCGCCGTGCCGTGCGAGCGCGGGTACGCGGCGCCGGGCGGGTGGGCGCCTCGGTCGCGGCCCTGCTCTCCGCGGCGGGCATCGGCCGGGTGGAGGTGCAGGACGGCGGAAAGGTCGAGCCGTGGGACGTGGTGCCGGGCGGTGTGCGGGCGGAGCAGATCGGCGTGCGCCGCGACACCGCCGCCCGCGGCCTGGTCCACCGTTCCTCTCCCTGGTCGCGGGCGCCCCGGTCCGGGAGCGGGCCGTCGGACGCGGGGGAACCGGGCCTCGGGCTCGTCGTGATCGCCCCGCGCGACGGCCTCGCCGCCTACGCGCCCGACCCGGTCCTGTGCGAGCCCTTTCTGACCGCGGGAATCCCGCATCTGTTCGCCGGGGTGGTCGAAGGGACCGGCGTGGTGGGGCCGCTGGTCCTGCCGGGCGGCTCCTCCTGCGCCGGCTGCCTGGAGCTGAGGCGTACGGACGCGGAGCCGGCCTGGCCGCGGCTGCTGGCGCAGTGGCGGTCGGGGCGCGGCGCGCCGGCCGTGCCCGCGTGCGACGCGGCCCTGGCGACGGCGGTGGCGGGGCTGGCCGCCGTGCAAGCGCTGGCGTTCCTGGACGGCCAGTTGCCACCCTGCACGGGAGCCCGGATGGAGGTGGCGCTGCCCTGCGCGGACTGGCGGACGACAAGAATCGCGGCGCATCCGGAGTGCGGCTGCGGCGCGGCGGTGCCCGACGCCGCCCCGGGCGCCTCGGCTCCGCCGCGGCGACACGTAACAATGGCGGAGTAACCCCGGTTGGGGACAGTGTGAGTTGGAGGGGCGAATGTCAGATCTTCCCCGCAAGGCGGTCACCCGTACCGCCAAGCTGGCCGCGCTGCCACTGGGATTCGCCGGCCGCGCCACCTGGGGCCTGGGCAAGCGGATCGGCGGCAGGTCGGCGGACCTCGTCGGCCGCGAGCTCCAGCAGCGGACCGCCGAACAGCTCTTCCGGGTGCTCGGTGAGCTGAAGGGCGGCGCCATGAAGTTCGGGCAGGCGCTGTCCGTCTTCGAGTCGGCGCTGCCGGAGGAGATCGCCGGCCCGTACCGCGCCGCGCTCACCAAACTTCAGGAAGCCGCACCGCCGATGCCGACGGATTCGGTGCACGCGGTGCTGGCGGAGCGGCTGGGCGAGGACTGGCGCGAGCTGTTCACGGAGTTCGAGGACAAGCCGTCGGCCGCCGCGTCGATCGGGCAGGTGCACCGCGCGGTCTGGCACGACGGCCGCGAGGTGGCCGTCAAGGTCCAGTATCCGGGAGCGGGCGCCGCCCTGCTGTCCGATCTGTCCCAACTGGGCCGGTTCGCCCGGCTGCTCGGGCCGCTGATCCCCGGCATGGACATCAAGCCGCTGATCTCCGAGCTGCGCGACCGGGTCTCCGAGGAGCTGGACTACGCGCTGGAGGCCGAGGCCCAGCAGGCGCACGCGGAGGAGTTCGCCGACGATCCCGACGTGTTCGTGCCCGCCGTGGTCCATCAGGGCGATCAGGTGCTGGTGACCGAGTGGATGGGCGGCGTGCCCCTCTCGGAGGTCATCTCCGGCGGCAGCCAGGAGGAGCGCGACCGGGCGGGGCAGCTCCTCGCCCGCTTCCTGTTCGCCGGCACCGCGCGCACGGGCCTGCTGCACGCCGACCCCCATCCGGGGAACTTCCGGCTGCTGACCGGCGACGCCCCCGACGGCCCGGCGGACAAATGGCGGCTGGGCGTCCTGGACTTCGGTACGGTCGACCGCCTGCCGGACGGCCTGCCGCCCACGATCGGCACCTCGCTGCGCATGACGCTCGACGGCGAGGCCGAGGCGGTCTATGAGCTGCTGTGCGAGGAGGGCTTCGTGAAGGAGTCCATCGAGCTGGACCCCGACGCGGTGCTGGACTATCTGCTGCCGATCATCGAACCGGCCCAGGCGGACGATTTCACCTTCACCCGCTCCTGGATGCGTACGCAGGCCGCGCGTATCGCCGACCCCCGCTCCCCCGCGTACCAGCTGGGCCGCCGGCTCAACCTGCCCCCCTCGTATCTCCTCATACACCGGGTGACGCTGAGCACGATCGGTGTCCTGTGCCAGCTGGGGGCCACCGTTCGCATGCGTGACGAACTGCAGTCCTGGCTCCCCGGCTTCACCCACGCCGAGACCACCGCCCCGTCCATACCCGAACAGAGCCACTCCACGGCGGAGGAAACAACGGCCTGACCTGTGCGGTGGCCCGGCGCCGGCGCCGGGCGTCGCCGGCCACCCGCCCCGTGCCTTCATCTGGTCGCGACCGGGTCCAAGTGGGATTCGATCATGCGGAGGTTGGCACGGGTGCAGGTGTCGCACAGATGCTGGCGTCTGCCGTCGGCGATGGTGCAGGTCCAGGTGGGCGCGGCACCCTCGGCGACGGCGCCGCACTGGGCGCACTTCGCGTTGCCGGTCGCCAACTCCGCCTGTTCGTGCGTCTTCTGGTTCATCAGCCGACAATATCCCCGGCACCGCCGGTAAAGGGGGCAGAACGCCCCAGGGGCCGCCCAGTTGGACAGCCCCCGAGTTCTGTGGTGTTGCGGTGACCGCTTGATGCGGCGGTGACACCGACGGGCGGCGCCGGCACGCCCTGGATGCCGGGCCGCCGGCGGGTCACTGCATGACGGCCATGGCCAGAGCGCGCCGGGCGCGCAGCGACGCCCGCTCGGCGCGGCGCTGCATCCGCCGGGCCGCGACGAGACGCTGAGCCTTGCGTTCGGACTCGGCCTCCTGCAGGCGCTGTTGCATATGTGCGCGCGCCAGAGCTTCTGGGATGAGTTGCATTTCACGGGTCCTGTTCTGGCGCGACTCGATCACGCCGGAGTTCGTGGGTGCGGTGGTGTCGGTGAGGGAGGGGTTGTTCATCGGGTCCTGCTTCTGGGGGTCCCGCTGGGCGGGACGGTCGATCGTTCCGGTGCTGCTGGTGTAGGTGCCGCCGAGGTTCATGCCGCGACCGGGTTCTTGCGCGGACGGCCACGCGGACGCTTGCGGGGCACCACGACGCCCTGGACGAACAGCTCGCCGCCCCAGACGCCCCACGGCTCACGACGGTCCTTGGCGCCGGCGAGACACGCCTCGCGCACCGGACAGGTCTGGCACAGGGACTTGGCGTACTCCACGTCGGCCGGGGTCTCGGCGAAGAAGACCTCCGGGTCGTAGGTACGGCACGGCACGGCGGCGCCGAGTCGGTCGATCTCGTCGTCGAGCTCGGTGAGGGGCAGCAAAGGGGTCTCCTGGGAGTCGGGCGGGGGGATCAGGTCGGTGGCGACGGACGGGGTGTGCGTCTGGAGTTGCACGGTGGTGTGTTCCTCGTCTGTTCGGCCCGGCTGGTGGCTGGGCTCATGGGCAAAGCAAAAGGGCCGCGGATCCCGGTGTGGGTTCCGCGGCCCTGGAAGGTGCCGACCTGATCATGCCGATCAGGCTGGATCTCTCCAGGGTTCGTGCCCGCGGTGGGCCCACGTGTCCTGCTGCGTCTGGTACTGCTTCCGGGATTCGGCACCGTTGGCCGCCGCGCGGTTGAGGGCATGCGCATTCGCTGCCTGTGCCGCTGCCGCTACTGCAGGTGCCTGGGTCGGTCGCTCGTCGCACTCGTCCATGGGCAGGAACGCCAGGGACGCGGCACGGGAGACCTCAAGACCGGACAGCCGACCGAAGGCGGACAGACCGGTGCCCAGGAGCGAGGCGTCGAGCGTGCAGGTGGCGACGACCGAACGATCGGTCATTTTCTGGGTCTCGATGAAGCTGATCACTGGTCTCGCCTCCTCTCGGCGTCTCGGCGGACCGGAAAATCCGGTCCGGGCTTGTTCAGTACAACACGAATCCAGCGGATCCCGGAAGGCCCGTCGTCTTCGTGCCTGTGAAGGCTATGGGGATGCGCTCCGCGCGCGCAAACTATTTTTCTGACGACTTTCCGGAGCTTCTTGCACCGCCCTCCGGGAGATCGTCCTCCGACGGCTCGTCCGCTGCCGGAACGGGCTCCTCACCTGCGCACAGCGTGAGGACGTCGGCACCGAACCGGCCCAGCTTGCGTGCCCCCACACCAGGGATGCCCGCCAGCTCCCCTTCCGTTCCCGGTACGGCCTCGGCAATTGCCATCAGGGTCTTGTCGGTGAAGACGCAGTACGCCGGCTGGCCCAGTTGCCGGGCACGCTCGGCCCGCCAGTCGCGCAGCCGCTCGTACAACGCCTCGTCGAGCTCACAGGGGCAGCCGTCGCAGCGCATGAGCTTCATCTCACCCGCGTCGGTGAGCGTCTTGCCGCAGACCCGGCAGCGGGCGGGCGACCGGCTCCGACGCCTGCTCGCGCCCTTGGCGCCCCCGGCGCCCCGCTCGATACCGCCCGCGGCGCCTGCCGCCGCACGGCGCGCCCCGCCTCCCGACCCGGGCCGCAGGCCGTCCAGGAAACGGCTGGGGCGCCGCACGGCCCGGCCCCCCGGAGAACGCGACAGCGACCACGACAGGCCCAGGTGCAGACGGGCCCGGGTCACGCCGACGTACAGCAGGCGGCGCTCCTCCTCGACCTGCTCGTCCGTCTTGGCGTAGGTGATCGGCATCATGCCCTCGGTGAGGCCGACCAGGAAGACGGCGTCCCACTCCAGGCCCTTGGCGGCGTGGAAAGAGGCGAGCGTCACACCCTCGACGGTCGGCGCGTGCTGGGCGTTGGCCCGCTCGTCCAGCTCGGCGACGAGGTCGGCGAGGGTGGCCGCCGGGCGGGCCTTGGCGAAGTCCTCGGCGAGCCGGACCAGGGCGGCCAGCGACTCCCACCGGTCCCGCACGGCGCCGGAGCCGGCCGGGGGAACGCTCGTCCACCCCATGTCGCTCAGCACCGCCCGCACCTCGGACGGCAGGTCCACGGCGTCGTCGAGGAGCGCGTCGTTGGCACCGAAGCGGGCGGCGCCGCGCAGTTTGACGCCCGCCTCGCGCACCTCGGGCCGCTCGAAGAACCGCTCGGCGCCGCGCAGCTGATACGGCACACCGAGGTCGGCGAGAGCCTGCTCGTAGACCTCGGACTGGGCGTTGATGCGGAAGAGGACCGCTATCCCGCTCGCCGGCACCCCGGCGGCGATCAGGTCGCGGATGCGGCGGGCGGTGCCCTCCGCCTCGGCGGGCTCGTCCCCGTACTCCACATACGTCGGCTCGGGTCCCGCGTCCCGCTGCGAGATCAGCTCCAGGCGGTGCTCGGCGGCGCGGCCGCGCGCCTGGGACAGGAGGCCGTTGGCGAGGTGCACGACCTGGGGGGTGGAGCGGTAGTCGCGGACCAGCTTGACGACCGTCGCGTCCGGATGGCGGGTGCGGAAGTTCAGCAGGTGCTCGGGGGTGGCGCCGGTGAAGCTGTAGATCGTCTGGCTGGCGTCGCCGACCACGCAGAGGTTGTCGCGCTCGCCGAGCCACAGGTCCAGCAGCCGCTGCTGGAGCGGGCTGACGTCCTGGTACTCGTCCACGACGAAGTGCTGGTACTGGGCGCGGACCTGCTCGGCGATGTCGTGCCGGTCCTGGAGGACGCCGACCGTCAGCAACAGCACGTCCTCGAAGTCGATGGCCCCCCGGTCCCGCTTGAGCTGCTCGTACGTCCCGTAGATCTGTCCGATCTCGGCCGGGTCGCGGGGGGCCTCGCGGCCGGCCTTGTGGAGGGCGGCCGGGTAGTCGGCGGGCACGGTCTGGGTGACCTTGGACCATTCGATCTCGCCCGTGACGTCACGCAGCTCGTTGCGGTCCAGGCGGATACGGCAGCGGGCGGCGGCCTCGGCGACCAGCTGGACCTTGCGCTCCAGCAGCCGCGGCACGTCGCCGCCGACCGCCTTGGGCCAGAAGTACTGGAGCTGGCGCAGGGCGGCGGAGTGGAACGTACGGGCCTGCACCCCCGCCGCGCCGAGCTGGCGCAGCCGCCCGCGCATCTCCCCCGCCGCACGGGCGGTGAACGTGACGGCGAGCACCGTGGAGGGCTGCAGGATGCCCGCACGCACCCCGTACGCGATCCGGTGGGTGATCGCCCGGGTCTTGCCCGTCCCGGCGCCCGCCAGGACGCACACGGGGCCGTGCAGGGCCGTGGCGACCTCGCGCTGCTCGGGGTCGAGGCCGTCGAGCACCGCGTCGGCACCCTCGGGCGCGGCCGGGAACTGGGTCGCGGCCGCTACCTGCGGGAAGAGAGTGGAGTCCGATGCTGCTGTCACCCCGCCATGCTGCCAGGTCGACCGGGTCGGCCGGGAAAGTTGTCCACAGCCGCCACGCCGCGGTCATACGAATCCCCGCGCCTACGGATGCGGAGCCCTTCGCGCACGGGAGCGCTCCGGGAAGGGCCGGGAATGGTCCGGGGCGGGCAGGCGTTGCCGTACTGCAAACACGCCGAGCTTGAAGGAGCGCGAGGACCCATGGCGGGCACTGTGACGATGTACAGCACCACGTGGTGCGGCTACTGCCGTCGGCTGAAGGGCCAGATGGACCGCGAGGGGATCGCTTACACCGAGATCAACATCGAGCACGACCCCGAGTCCGCGGCCTTCGTCGAGAAGGCCAACGACGGCAACCAGACCGTCCCCACGGTCCTCTTCCCCGACGGCTCCACCCTGACCAACCCGTCCCTGGCCCAGGTCAAGCAGGCTCTCGGCGTCTGAGCCCCAGGCCGCACGGGTTTTCGCAGGCGGACCCCCGGCCGCGGTGGCCGGGGGTTTCGTCGTGCCGTGATCCGGGGCTCGTCACGTCCTGACCTCGTCCATGAGCATCCGCAGCGTGAGCGAGTGCTTCTCGGGCGGGAGCCGGTTCAGGGCAGCCTGTGCGCAGGCCACACCGCCGGCACGGTCGCCGGACCGGGCCAGCATCAGGCCCCGGTGCAGCTCCAGGTGCGTGGCGAAGCGCGGCAGGCTCACCGGGAGCTCGCGGCGTGCCTGCTCCTGGGCCTCGACGGCTCCCTTCTCCTCCCCCACCCGGGCGAGCAGCAGGGACAAGAAGACGTTCATACGCCACCAGGGGACCGCGTAGTCCGACGTCTGCTCGTGGCTGCCGACCCGGTCGAAGAGGCGACGGCCATGGTCGGCGAGGCGCACAGCGGTTGCTCCGTCGCCCCGTACGGCTGCTGCGTGGGCTTTCCCCATCACGGCGTTCACGAGCCCGAGAGACGGCTTTTCGGAGATCGCCATGGCCTGGTCGGCCAGTATGTCCGCGACGCCCAGGGAAGCGCCCTCGTAGCCGAGGGCGATCGCGGCCCGGCCACGCACCCACACGCGAGCCTGTTCGTCTCCGGACCGGTCGGCGGCACGGGCAGCCGTGCGGTACCAGGAGACGGCCTTGGAGCCGTCCGAGCCGGGGAACGTCTTGGCGTACAAGGTCATCAGCCGCGCGGCCACCGACCACAGCCGGGGGTCGTCGAGCTGCTGCTGCACCACGACGAGCTCGCCGGCCACGCGGCGCTGGATGTCAGCGGCCCCCATCGACATGTAGTCGGTGCCGTACGCGGCCAGCTTGGCTTCCCAGTGCTCCACCGACGGGCCGCCGCGCAGGCGCGCGGCGAACCCCACGCTGAGCAGGTCCGATGCCACGATGGGAGCTATCGCGGTGGCAGCGATGTCGCTGATGAAGGTACGCCGATCCGCTTCCCCCTCAAGGATGGCCAGCGGCACGTCCAGGACGGCCGACAGGTGCCGCAGGTGGTAGGCCCCCGGCGCCACCTTGGAGCGTTCCCACCGGCTCATGTACTCCCGCGTCAGCCCCGTACCGAACGCCTTGTTGATCTCCGATGCCAGGCGCCCCTGGCTCCAGCCGCGGGCCTTGCGCAGGTTCCTGATCAGCTCCCCGATGGGCATGGGTCCATGATGCCCCTGCCCACCTCCTCGAACAGCGCAAAGAACGCTGTCGGGGCGGAACTTGCCCCTATGGATGCCACTGGGCGCGAGCCCCGTGGCGGCCGACCGTATGGATATGACCGAAACCCCAGCGGACAGGCGTGCGGCGTGCGAGATCTGCGAGCTGTTGAAGGACCTCGAAGCCGAGGGGCGGGAGAGCCGGGACCAGTCGATGGAGGTGGACGCCCGGGTGCGGTATCGGCGGCATATGAGGGAGGCGCACCGGCGGGAGATTCCGCTTCCGCGGTGAGCGGCGGGGCGTGGTGTTGCCGTGTCCCTTTCCGTGCGGCCTCTGTGCGGCCAAGGGCAGGCAGCAGGGAGCACCCGCCCGGCGGGGGAAAGGGCCGGGGCCCGGTGGGGCCCCGGCCGGGTGGTGCGGGTTACGGCTTCGGGAGGGGCTTGCCGTACCAGAGTTCGATGAGGCGGGCGGCGATGGAGATGCCGTACGGGGGCAGGACCTCGCCGGATTCGAAGGCGGCCTTCAGATCCTCGCGGGAGAACCAGCGGGCCTCTTCGATCTCCTCGCCGTCCACCTGGATGTCGGAGGACGTGGCGCGGGCCATGAAGCCGAGCATCAGGCTGGAGGGGAAGGGCCACGGCTGGCTGGCGACGTACTCGACGTCGCCGACGACCACGCCCGCCTCCTCGAAGACCTCCCGGGCCACCGACTGCTCGATGGACTCGCCGGGCTCCACGAAGCCCGCGAGGGTCGAGAAGCGGCCCTCCGGCCAGTGGACCTGGCGGCCGAGCAGGGCGCGGTCCTCCTCGTCCGTGACGAGCATGATCACGGCCGGGTCGGTGCGCGGGTAGTGCTCGGCGCCGCAGGCGGGGCAGCGGCGGATGTGGCCCGCCGCCGCGATGACGGTGCGCTCGCCGCAGCGGGAGCAGAAGCGGTGCAGGCGCTGCCAGTTCTCCAGGGCGACGGCGTGGACGAGCAGTCCGGCGTCGCGCGGGGAGAGCAGGAGGCCCGCCTCGCGCAGGCCGGCGGGGCGCGCGGACTGGTCCATGCGCCCCGGCAGCGAGTCCTTCTGGAGCGCGAAGTAGCGCACGCCGTTCTCGTCGGTGCCGAGGAAGTAGCGGTGCGTCTCGGTGAGCGGCGCCTCGAAGGACGGCGTCATGACCAGTTCGGTGCGGCCGTCGGGGGTGTCGTCGACCAGTGCCTGGCCTCCGGAGACCACGAAGACGCGCGTCGTCGGGTGGCTCCAGGCCGCCGCGAGCCAGGCCTCGTCGAGGCGGTGGTGAGCGGCTCTGTCGATGCCGCTCGGCGCGCTGAAGGTGATCGGCCGGTCGGCGCTGTGGTCGGTCCAGGTGGTCACTGCGGTTTCCAACTCCCCCTATGGCGTGGGTGATTGCTGCATACGGGCACGGTCGCCGGGAGGGCGGCGGTACGGGCCGCGTGGGCGTGGTGAGTGTTCGGGGTGGGCGGGCGGTGCGGGTGCGCCTGGTACGGCCGGGGCGCGCGTCGCGGCACAGGCACGACACCCGCCGTCAGACACGGTCCGGGCGCGAAGCCCGCCACCGGTCCCGCTCGCGATCCGGGCACGGGGCCCGCCATCGGGCACGGCGCAGGCGCGGAGACCGCCGCCGGTCACGGCCGAGGCGCAACCGGCGGTCCCGGGCACGGCCGGGACGCGAAGCGCGGTCCCGCACCCGGGCACGGCCACAACGTGTGCCCCGCCCCCGCCCGGAGCCGCGCCCCCCGCTTCCGCCCAGGGCGCGGCCCCGCTCGTGGCTGACGGAGCGGGTGTTGTTCTCGCTGCCCGGGGCGCGGGCCCGGGTGCCGGTTCGGCGCGGTCAGCGGTCAAGCGACGCGCCAGTTCTCCGCCAGGTCGCCCCACAGGTGCGCGGCGGTTTCGACGCCCTTCATGAGGAGGTCCAGTTCGACCTTCTCGTTCGGGGCGTGCCAGCCGTCCGAGGGGACGGATATGCCGAGGAAGAGGACCGGGACGCCGAGGACGTCCTGGAGGTCGGCGGCCGGGCCCGAGCCGCCCTCGCGGGTGAAGCGGATCTTCTGGTTGAAGGCGCGGCCCATGGCCCGTACGACGGACTGCAGGGCGGGGTGGTCGAGCGGGGTCAGGCAGGGGCGGGTGGCGCCCCAGAAGGTGATCTCGTGGCGGATGCCGGCGGGGAGACGGGCGGCGACCCAGTCCCGTACGGCCTGCTGGACGCCGGCCGCGTCCTGGCCCGCCACCAGGCGGAACGACAGCTTCAGCTGCGCCGCGGACGGCACGATGGTCTTGCCGCCGGGGCCCTGGTAGCCGCCGCCGATGCCGTTGACCTCGGCGGTGGGGCGGGCCCAGATGCGCTCCAGGGTGCTGTGGCCCGTCTCGCCGAGGGCGGCGTGGGAGTGCGCCGTACGCAGCCACTCGGACTCGTCGAAGGGCAGCTCGGCGAAGAGCTCGCGCTCGCGGTCGGTCAGCTCGACGATGCCGTCGTAGAAGCCGGGAATCGCGACGCGGCGGTCCTCGTCGTGCAGGGCGGCGGCCAGGCGGGCGGCCTCGGTGGCCGGGTTGGGCACCGCGCCGCCGAAGGAGCCGGAGTGGATGTCCTGGTCGGGGCCGTACAGGTCGATCTGGCAGTCGGTGAGGCCGCGCATGCCCGTGCAGACGGTCGGGGTGTCCTTGGACCACATGCCCGTGTCGGAGACGATGACCGTGTCGCAGGCCAGACGGTCCGCGTGCGTGACGATGAGCGCCGGGAAGTTCGGGGAGCCGGACTCCTCCTCGCCCTCTATGAGGAGCTTGAGGTTGACGGCGGGGGCGGTGCGGCCGGTCGCGGCGAGGTGGGCGCGTACGCCGAGGGTGTGGAAGAACACCTGGCCCTTGTCGTCGGCGGCGCCTCGCGCGTACAGCTTGCCGTCGACGGTCTGCGGCTCGAAGGGGTCCGTGTGCCAGCCGTCCTCGCGGGCGGCGGGCTGGACGTCGTGGTGGCCGTAGACGAGGACGGTGGGGGCCGTCGGGTCCCCGGAGGGCCACTCGGCGAAGACGGCGGGAGCACCGTCCGTCTCCCAGATCTCGGCGGTGGGGAAGCCGGTCGCGGTGAGCCGGCCGGCCAGCCATTCGGCGCTGCGGCGCACGTCGGCGGCGCGCTCCGGATCGGCGGAGACCGAGGGGATGCGCAGCCAGGCGGCCAGGTCGTCGAGGAACTCTTCGCGGTGGACGTCGATGTAGGCGCGGACGGCGCTGTCCGAGGTGGTGCTCATGTGTCCGAGCCTATCCGGCTCGCGGGCGCGGTCCGCCGCCGGTCTCATCGATCTTGTCAGGTCCGCCGTCATCCTCCGTCACCTGCCGTCACCGTCGGCGGCGGGGTCATGGGCGCCGGCCTCGGCGGGGTCGCGGGCGCCGGCTTCGGTGGCGTCGGCTTCGGTGGCGTCGGCGGTCAGGGCGTGCTCGCCGAGCAGGATGCGCTCCAGTCCGGCGCGGCCGGGGAGCCGCTGGGGGCGGACCGTCTCCCCGCTGCGTACGTACAGGAAGGCGGCGTCCACGGCGGACAGGGGCAGGCCGTGCTGTTCGGCCCAGGCAACCCGGTAGAGGGCCAGCTGAAGCGGGTCGGCCGTCTGCGCGTGGTGGGTCTTCCAGTCGATGATCTCGTAGGTGTCCCCCTGTGGCCCACGGCTGCGGTAGACGGCGTCGATACGGCCGCGGATCACCCGGCCCGCGAGGGTGATCTGCACCGGGACCTCGATGCGGTACGGGGTGCGCTTGGCGTACGGGGTGCGGGAGAAGGCCTCCTTGAGGGCTTCGAGGTCGTCCTCGTCCGGGATCGGGGCCGCTTCACCGGCCGCTTCCTGTGCGCGCGCTTCGTGGCCGTACGCGCCGCCCGGCAGCTCGTCGGGGCCGAGCATGGGCAGGGTCAGCTCCTCGAAGCGGGATTCCACCCAGGCGTGGAAGCGCGTGCCGCGGCGGGCTGCGGGGCGCGGCGGGTGCGGCATGGGCCGCGCCAGCTCCCGGGTGAAGCCTTCCGGGTCGGAGGCGAGCCACAGCAACTGCGAGGCGCTGAGCGAGGACGGCAGCGGGACGTCGCGGACGCTCGCGCGGGCGCGGCGCAGCTCGTCGGCGAGCGCGTCGAGGTCGCGGTCCCAGGAGGCGACGGTGCGGCGCTCCTCGGGGAGGAGAGAGGCGTCCGGGACGTCGTCCTTCGAGGGAAGGGATTTCGGGTGAAGGGGGGTGGGGCCGGGGGCCGGTGCGGCTTCGGGGGCGGGGGCCTGTGCCGGTACGTGGGCAAGCCCGTCACCGCCGCGTGCGGCATCGCCCGCGGCACGGCCCGCCCGGCCCTCGTCCTGCGGGTACGCGGAATCGTCCGGGCGCACGGGGCCCTGCGGGTGCACGGGGCTCTGCGAGTACGCGGGTCCCTCCGGGTGCGCGGGCCGTTCGGCGCTCCAGGCGTCCCAGTCGGCGAGGTCGTGCTCGGAGCCGGAGCCGCGGGGGTCGGTGCCGGGGTCGGAGTCGGGCCCCTGGGCGTCCTCGACGGCGTACGCCTCGGCATACCTGCCCTCGTACGGATCGTCCTCGGGCGGCGGCGGCCACTCCGGGTCGTACCCCGGCACGGCCCGCTCCGGCACGGCCCGCCCCGGCACCGGGGCGGCGCCGCCCGCCGCGGGATGCGGGGCGTCGTGGGCGACCGCGGCCTCGGAACCACCGGTGGCGGTGGCGTGCGGCGGTGTGGCGGCGCCCGGGGCGTCCGCCGGATACCCGTCCAGGTAAGCGAGAACCGTCGCGGCCGCCTCGCGCCGGCGCCGCTTCGCGTCCGCGTCCAGCGGCAGCGGCCACTCCAGCTCGGCCTCCGCCTCCTTCAGCGACGGGTTCTCCGCGCCCTCCTCGGGGGCCTCGGCCCATGCGTCGATCTCGCCGTGGCCCGCCTCGCAGTGCGCGCGCAGCGCCTCCAGGAAGGCCGACGGGCCGCGCGGGCGCTTCTGGTCGGGGCCCCACCAGTGGCCGGAGCCGAGCAGCAGGGAGCGCGGGCGGGTGAAGGTCACGTAGCCGAGGCGGAGTTCCTCGACGGACTGGTGGTCCTTCATCGCCTCCTTGAAGGACTTCAGGCCGCGGCTGCTCCAGTCGGCCACGTCCGGCAGGGTCGCGGCGTCGCCGCGCAGGGCGTGCGGCAGCACCTTGGGCTGGGTGAGCCAGGAGTCGCGGGACTGCTCGCTGGGGAACTGCTTGCCGACCAGCCCGGGGACGGCGACCACGTCCCACTCCAGGCCCTTGGACTTGTGGGCGGTGAGCACCTTGACCGTGTTCTCGCCGCCGGGCAGCGAGCTGTCCAGGCCCTTCTCGTGCTGGACGGCCGTGCGCAGGAAGCCCAGGAAGGCGAGGAGCGTCGCGTCGCCGTCCAGAGCCGCGCCGCCCTGCTTGGCGGCGAATCCGGCGGCGATGTCCAGGAAGGTGCTAAGGGTCTCCCGGCGGCGGGCCGCCAGGGCGCGCGGGGACGCGGACAGCTCGACCTCCAGGCCCGTCACGGCCAGCACCCGGTGCAGTACGTCCATCAGGGGGTCGCCCAACGCGCGCCGCAGCTCGCGCAGTTCGCGGGCCACGTAGGCGAAGCGGACGCGCGCCTCGGGGGAGAACGGCAGTTCGTCGTCGGGGCGGCCGTCCGACTCCAGGAACGTGTCGAGCGCGTCGGCGAGCGAGATCGTCTCGGCCGGGTCGACGCCCTCCACGGCCTCCGCCAGGCGCCGTTCGGGGTCCTCGGACTGACCGGGGCGGTGGACGAGCAGCCGCGCCCGGCGGCCCAGGAGGGCGAGGTCGCGGGGGCCGATCCGCCAGCGGGGGCCGATCAGCAGCCGTACCAGGGAGGCGTTGGCCGTGGGATCCTGGAGGACCTCGCACATCGCCACCAGGTCGGCGATCTCCGGCAGGTGCAGCAGCCCGGACAGGCCGACGACCTCCACCGGGATCTCGCGCGCGACCAGCTCGCCCTGGATGCGGGCGAAGTCACCGGCCGTACGGCACAGTACGGCGATCTCGCCGGGCGGGGTGCCCGTGCGGACCAGGTGGGCGATGCGGTCGGCGAGCCAGGTCATCTCCTCCGCGTGGGTGGGCAGCAGCGCGCAGCGCACCACGCCGTCGCGCTCCGCTCCGGGGGCCGGGCGCAGCGCCTCGACGCCCTCGTGCATGTCGCGCAGCGGCGCGGCGAGCCCGTTGGCCAGGTCGAGCAGGCGGCCGCCGCTGCGGCGGTTCTGGCTGAGGGCGGAGCGGCGGGCGGGGCTGCCGTCCTCGAAGGGGAAGTGGTCGGGGAAGTCGTCCAGGTTGGCGACGGAGGCGCCGCGCCATCCGTAGATGGCCTGGCAGGGGTCGCCGACGGCGGTGACCGCATGGCCCGTGCCGCCGCCGAACAGGGCGGACAGCATGATCCGCTGGGCCACGGAGGTGTCCTGGTACTCGTCCAGGAGGACGACCCTGAACTCCTCGCGCAGCAGCGCGCCCACCTCGGGGCGGGTGGTCGCGAGGGTCGCGGACAGGGCGATCTGGTCGCCGAAGTCCAGCAGCTCGCGCCGCCGCTTCTCGTTGCGGTACGTCCCGACCAGCTCCAGCAGCTCCAGGCGGCCACGGGCCGTCTCGGGCACCTTGCGCAGGTCGGCGTTGGAGAGCTGCACCCCGTCCAGGGCGGCGAGCAGTTCGGTGTCGTACGTCCGCAGGCGGTCCGGCTCGACGAGATGCTCGGCCAGCTCGCCGTCGAGCGCGAGGAGGTCCTCCACGAGGGCGGGCAGCGACTTCGTCAGCGCCGGATACGGGCCGGGGGCGGCGCGCAGCACCCGGGCGGCGAGCTGGAAGCGGGTGGCGTCGGCGAGCAGGCGGGCGCTGGGCTCCAGGCCGATGCGCAGGCCGTGGTCCTTGAGGAGGCGGCCCGCGAAGGAGTGGTACGTCGAGATCCGGGGCTCGCCGGGGACGGCGTCCGCGTCCGCCGGGCCGCCGCCCGGGGCGCCCGCGCCGCCCACACCGGCCGCACCGCCCACGCCGAACGGATCGGCCGGCTCCGTCACCCCGGCCGCGGCCAGGGCCTTGCGGACCCGCTCGGCCAGCTCGCCCGCCGCCTTGTTCGTGAACGTCAGCCCGAGCACCTGCTCCGGGGCGACCTGGCCCGTACCGACCAGCCAGACCACGCGCGCGGCCATGACCGTCGTCTTGCCGGAACCGGCGCCGGCCACGACGACCTGCGGGGCGGGCGGTGCGGTGATGCAGGCCGTCTGCTCCGGGGTGAACGGGATGCCGAGGAGCTCCTTGAGCTGCTCGGGGTCGGTGATGCGAGCTGACACATCCGAGACCGTATCGGCCCCCACTGACAATCGCGGCAAACCCCAGCTGAGGGGGTCAGCGCCACCGCCTCGGCCGGTGATCGCCCACCGGGGCGCGTGCGTCACCCCACGGCGCACCGCCCGTCTCCCACCGGCGTGCCGTCCGTCACTCCACCACGTGCCGCCCCTCGGGCAGCGCCGAGCAGGAAGCGCGGAACGCGCAGTGCGTGCAGTGCTGCCCCGTCGTGGGCGAGAAGCGCTCCTCCAGGACCCGGCCGGCGGCGGTGGCGAGCAGCTCGCCCACCCATTCCCCGTCCAGGGGCGCCTGCGCCTGGACGGCGGGGAGCGCGTCGCCTCCCTCCTTCTGAGGAGCGCCGAGCCGCAGGTGTACGAGTTCCGCGCCGCCCGGCTCGGGCCGCCGCTCCTCGAAGGCTGCGTCCACCGCCCCGGCGCCCACCGCCAGCTGGTACACGGCGAGCTGCGGGTGGCGGGCGACCTCCGGGCCGGTCGGCTTCTGCTTGCCAGTCTTGAAGTCGACGACGTACGCGCGGCCCTCCGCGTCCCGCTCGACGCGGTCCATGCTCCCCCGGATGCGGACAGCGTACTCGCCCGCTTCGAGCGTGACGTCGAAGGCGTGCTCGGTCGCGACGGTCTCGCGGCCCAGCGTGCCGCGCTCCATCACGTGCCAGCGCAGGAAGCGCTCCAGCGCGGCGCGCGCGTTGTCCTTCTCCTGCCGCGACTTCCAGGGCGCGTCGAAGGCGAGCGCGTCCCATACGGAGTCCAGGCGCTCCATCAGGACGGACAGGTCGGCGGGCGTACGGCCCGAGGCGACTTCGTCGGCGAGGACGTGGACGACGTTGCCGAAGCCCTGTGCGGCGGACGCGGGCGCGTCCGCCTTAACCTCGCGCCCCAGGAACCACTGAAGGGCGCAGGTGTTGGCGAGCTGGTCCAGCGCGCTGCCGGAGAGCGTCACGGGACGGTCGCGATCGCGCAGCGGCACGGCGCTGTGCGTCGGCTCGTACAGGCCCCACCACTGGTCGGGGTGGGCGGCAGGCACCAGCGGCTGGCCGTCGTCGTCGCGCAGCGCCGCCAGCTTCGCCAGCCGCTGCGCTGCGGCCTCGCGCAGCGCGGGAGCGGCCTGCGGGTCGACGGTGGTGGCCCGCAGCTCGGCTACCAGCGCGGCGACCGACAGCGGGCGGCGGGGGCGCCCGGTGACGTCCTGGGGCTCCACGCCCAGTTCGGTCAGGAAGCGGGACGGCTGGTCACCGTCGTCGGACGCGGCCTTGACGGCGGTGACGACCAGGCGCTCGCGGGCCCGGGTCGCCGCCACGTAGAACAGCCGGCGCTCCTCGGTGAGCAGTGCGCCCGGGGGCAGCGGCTCGGCCAGTCCGTCCCGGCCGATCCGGTCCGCCTCCAGGAGTGAGCCGCGGCGGCGCAGGTCCGGCCAGAGCCCTTCCTGTACGCCCGCGACGACGACGAGCCGCCACTCCAGGCCCTTGGAACGGTGCGCGGTCATCAGGCGCACCGCGTCGGGGCGTACGGTCCGGCGGGTCAGCGTGTCGGCGGCGATGTCCTGGGCGTCCAGCTCCTCCAGGAAGTTCAGCGCGCCCCGGCCGCCGGTACGGGCCTCCGCGCGGGCAGCGGTCTCGAACAGCGCCACGACGGCGTCCAGGTCACGGTCGGCGTTACGGGCCGCCGCGCCGCCGCGCCGGGCGGTCCGCTCCAGCCGCTGCGACCAGGTGGGAGTGCCGCTCCACAGGGCCCAGAGGGCCTCTTCCGCGGTGCCGCCGCCGGCCAGCAGGTCCCGGGTGGTGCGCAGCAGCTTGCCGAGCTGCTGCGCGCCCCGCGCGTACGCCGGATCGTGTGCGACCAGGCGCTCCGGTTCGACGAGGGCCCGCGCGATCAGTTCGTCGGAGGGCCGCGGTACGTCGTGCCCGGCGGCCCGCTCCTCCTCGCGCAGCGCCCGTCCCAGCCGGCGCAGGTCGGCGGCGTCCATGCCGCCGAGGGGGGAGGTGAGCAGCTCTATGGCCGTCTCGGCGGAGAGTCCGTGCGCCGTCTCGGCAGCCGACCCCGGCCCGCCCTCGCCCTCGCCCTCGCCCTCGCCCTCGCCCTCGGAAGGTTCCACCGACGCGCCCGACGCCCCCGCCCGACCGGCCGCTCCCGAAGCCGCCACCCCCGAAGCCGCCACCCGCAGTGCCGTCAGCAGCGGCGCCACCGCCGGCTCCTGCCGCAGCGGCAGCTCGTCACCGTCGATCTCCAGCGGCACGCCGGCCGAGGACAGCGCCCGGCGCACGCCGGGTATGGAACGGCCGCCGGCGCGTACGAGGACCGCCATGTCCCGCCACGGCACACCGTCCTCCAGGTGCGCGCGCCGCAGGATGTCCGCGATGTTGTCCAGCTCGGCGCCCGGCGTCGGGTACGTGAAGACCTCGACGCGGCCCCCGTCCCGTACCGCGGCGAGGTCGCGGTGCGCCCGTACCTTCTGGGCCGGGAGGCGGGTCAGCGGCATTCGGGAGGTGAGCCGCCGGGTGGCCGCCAGGAGGGCCGCGCCCGAACGGCGGGACGTGCCGAGCACCTCGACCGGGGCCGGGGTGCCGTCCCGGCGCGGGAACGCCGCCGGGAAGTCGAGGATGCCGTTGACGTCGGCGCCCCGGAACGCGTAGATCGACTGGTCCGGGTCGCCGAAGGCGACGAGGGTGCGGCCGTTCCCGGCCAGCGCGCGCAGCAGCCGGACCTGCGACGCGTCGGTGTCCTGGTATTCGTCGACGAACACCGTGTCGTAGCGCGCCGCCAGGTCCGCCGCGACCTCGTCGCGCTCCGCGAGCAGTACCGCGCGGTGCACCAGTTCGGCGTAGTCCAGCGTGCCCTGCGCGTCCAGCACGTCCAGGTACTCGGCGAGGAACCCGGCCGCCGCTCCCCAGTCGGGCCGCCCCGTACGCCGCGCGAAGTCGGCGAGCGCCTCCGGGCCCAGCCCCAGCTCGCGGCTGCGGGCCAGCACCGCGCGCACCTCGTCGGCGAAGCCGCGCGTCGTCAGGCAGGCCCGCAGCTCGTCCGGCCAGCGCACCCTGGCCCGTCCGGCGGCCGCCAGTCCGGCCTGCCCTTCGAGCAGCTCGCGCACGACGAGGTCCTGTTCGGGACCGGACAGCAGCCGCAGCGGGTCGGCGAACAGGTCGGCGTCCTGATGGACGCGTACGAGCGCGTAGCAGTACGAGTGGAAGGTGGTGGCCTGCGGGGCGGCGGCGCTGCCCAGGCGCGCGGCGATCCGGTCCCGCAGTTCGACGGCGGCCTTGCGGCTGAAGGTCAGCACCAGCAGCCGCTCGGGGTCGGCGCCGTCCCGTACCCGCCGGGCGACCGCCTCCACGAGCGTCGTGGTCTTGCCCGTGCCGGGACCGGCGAGCACCAGCAGCGGCCCGGCGCGGTGGTCAACCACAGCGCGCTGGCGTGCGTCCAAAACAGGAGGGTCCGCCGGTCCCGGCCGGGTACGCACCAGTCGGTACGCGCCGGAGGCATCCCGCCGCGCCGGCCGCCGGCGCGGCTGCGCGGACGGCATGGCCGAGGCCGAGAAGGAGGAACTCACGTGGATCGCCGGTCCTGGGAGGAGGTGCTGGTCGTGGTGCGCACCGCGGTGCGGGGTGTGCCGGTGCGGCCACCGCGCCGGACGCCGGGCGGCGGGGCGGTGGTGCGGGCCGTGCCCGACGCTACGCCAGGTGGCGCACGAGCCGCAGTCCGTCCCACGACCGTACGTCGGATGCCGGCATCCGTGCCGGGCGCGCCGGACGCACGCCTCGGGTCATACGGGCAGAACGCACCGTTCGGGTCGTACAGACAGGGCGCGCCGGGAGCGCCGTACGGCCCATCGGGAGCACCGGCAGCGCCGTACGACCCATACAGGCCATACGGGCGGACCGCGCCGGACACGCCCGTAGCGCGCGGCCGGACGGCCGGTGCGCGGCGCCCGGCCAGGGCGCCGGGGGCGCCGCGCGCCGGACCCGCGTACTCCGAATGGACGCACGACGGCCGGACGCGTCACAGCCCGTCCCAGGCCTCCACCGCACCCCCATACGGACGAGCACCCTCCGCGCCCGCAGAAGTCACCGGAGCGGCCGCCTCTCCATACCCCCCGCGCGCCTCCTCAGCCCGGCGCCCCCGGATCGCGCCCGTCCCAGCGGGCCCGCCGCATGTCGAGGCGCGGAATGTGCCCCTCGGCGGACCGGGGCGCCTCGCGCAGCGGTGTGCCTTCCTCCTGGTAGTGCGCCATCGCACGCAGCTCGCTGCCCGGCAGCAGCTGCCCGTCGGCGCGCACCACGCGCCACCACGGGACGGCGCCCCCGTACAGGGCCATCACCCGGCCCACCTGGCGCGGCCCGCCCACGCGCCGCCCGCCGCCGGCCCCCGGGGACGCGCCGGAGGAGGGCGTGGGCGGCTCCTCCCCCGCGAGCCACTCGGCGACGTCGCCGTACGTCATCACGCGGCCGGGCGGGATCAGCTCGGCGACGCCGAGGACCCGTTCCGCGTATTCGGGGATCTCGTCCGCGCCGGGGGGCGGCGGGCTCCCCTCGTCCTCGGGTCCGCCTGCGCGCTCCGGAAGGTCTCCCGCTTTCCCACTCATTCGGACCATCCTGCACCACACCACCGACAGTCCCGCCCCGTCCGCGCGGCGGCCCGCCGACGGCGTGCGGGGGCGGGCGCGGCGGCGTATGTTCCGTTTCCCGGCCCTTCGAAATGCACCCTGATGCCCTCCGCCTTCCCTCGGTCATGCCACCATCTTCCGGGCGGTGACTGGTGATACGAGATCAAAAAGAGACGGCCGAACAGCAGGGTGCGGTGCCTCCACGGGAGGCCGGCACCCCTGAGGCGCTGTCCTGCGCCGCCCCCGCCCGGGGGGACGGGAAACCACGGGGGAAGCCGTCACAGGCTTCCGCGACCGAAAAGGCGAGCACGATCGAGAAGGCCGGAAGAGCCGACGAGCCCGCGAGTCCGGAGGGGCCCGAGCAGCCCCCCCGGACCGACACGGCGACCGCTTCCACCGGAGCGGGGGACACGGCAGCAGAGGAGAGCACCGCCGCCGGGGCGGCCGGGGCGGACAGCGCGTCCGCGGCCACCCGTACGGGCGCACACCAGGCAGCCACGGACGACAGACCACACCGGCCCGCCGACAAAGCCGGGCAGACCGGACAGGGCGAGCAGACCGAACAGGGCGGCCTGACCGGCCAGAGCGGCCAGAGCGACGATCCCGCCGCCCCCGGCCAAACCGGCAGAGCAAGCAAGCCCGGCAAACCCGGAAAGACCGCCAAGGCCGACAAGGCAGGCCGGACCGACCGTCCGGCCCCACCGCACGACCACGTGGGCAGCGAGTTCCACGTCGACCAGGTCTCCGGTGACGAGCCGCTGCTCCCGGCCCGCGTGCACCGCCCCTCCGACCTGATGCGCCTGCTGCTCGGCATCGTCGGCATCGCGCTGGTGCTGCTGCTGGCGACCTTCGCCCACGGCACGACCCAGGGCTTGCAGCGCGACATCGGCGAGGGTGCCGGGATGGCGCCGCGCCTGCTGATCAACTTCGCCGGGCTGGCGTCGAGTGTGGCCGTACTGATCGTGCCGGTGGCGTTCGCCGTCGAACGGCTGATCAAACGCGACGGGCTGCGGATCGCGGACGGCGTGCTGGCGGCGGTGCTCGCGCACGGCGTCTCGCTCGCCACCGACCTGTGGGTCGCCGAGGCGGCCCCGGAGTCCATCCGGGTCGCGCTGACCCAGCCGCTGGCCAACGGCGGGCTGACGCCGCCGGTGCACAGCTACCTCGCGCCGGTCATCGCGTATATGACCGCGGTGGGCATGTCACGGCGCCCACGCTGGCGGGTGGCGATGTGGTGCGTGCTGCTGCTCGACGCCTTCGCGGTGCTCGTCGGCCGCTACACGACGCCGTTCGCCATCGTCACCACGATCCTCATCGGCTGGACGGTGGCCTTCGGGACGCTGTACGCGGTCGGTTCGCCCAATGTGCGCCCCACCGGGCAGAACCTGCTCGCCGGGCTGCGCCGGGTCGGTTTCCACCCGGTCAGCGCGGTGCGCGCCGAGGACATCGGCAACCCCGAGCACCCGGAGCACGCCGACCGCGGCCGCCGCTACATCGTCACCCTGGAGGACGGCCCGCCCATCGACGTGACCGTCGTGGACCGTGAGCGGCAGGCCCAGGGCTTCTTCTACCGCGTCTGGCGCCGGCTGTCGCTGCGCGGCATCAACCAGCGCCGCAGCCTGCAGTCGCTGCGCCAGGCGCTGGAGCAGGAGGCCCTGCTCGCGTACGCGGCCATCGCGGCCGGGGCCAACGCGCCCAAGCTGATCGCCACCTCCGAGCTGGGCCCGGACGCGGTGATGCTCGTGTACGAGCACATCGACGGCCGGGCGCTGGACTCGCTGCCGGACGAGGAGATCACCGACGAGCTGATGCGCAACGCCTGGCGGCAGGTGGCGTCGTTGCAGTCGCGGCGCATCGCCCACCGGCGCCTGGTCGGTGACGCCCTCCTGGTGGATCGTTCCGGCAAAATCTTTCTGACGGATCTGCGCGGCGGCGAGATCGCGGCGGGCGACCTCGTGCTGCGGATGGACATCGCGCAGCTGCTGACCACGTTCGCACTGCGGGCCGGCGCCGAGCGGGCGGTGGCCGCCGCCGTCGACGTGCTCGGCCCGGACACGGTCGCCGACAGCCTGCCGCTGCTCCAGCCGATCGCGCTCAGCCGCACCACCCGGTCCACGCTGCGCCAGCTGGCCCGCGAGCGCTCCGCGCGCGAACGCGAGGCGGTCCTGGAGGCGTCGCGCGCCGCCAAGGAGCGCAAGGCCGCCGAGGCGGCGCGGCGGGAAGGCGCGCACGCCGCGGAGGGACCGAGCAACCGCAAGGCGCTGCGCGCCGAGAAGAACGCCGAGCGGCGGGCGGTCGACGAGGCACTGGAGGAGGCCCGCGAGGAGGACCTGCTCTCGCAGATCCGCCAGCAGGTGCTGCTCATCCGGCCGGCGGCGCCGGTCGAGCCGGCCCGCCTGGAACGGATCAGGCCGCGCACCCTCGTCAGCTGGATCGCCGGTGTCTTCGCCGCGTACTTCCTGCTCTCGCAGATCACCCACGCCAACTTCGGCCAGGTGGTCGGCGAGGCCCAGTGGCTGTGGGTGGTGGCGGCGCTGGTCTTCTCGGCGCTGACCTACCCGGCGGCGGCGATGAGCCTGCTCGGCTTCGTACCGGAGAAGGTGTCCTTCCTGCGGACGGTGATCGCGCAGGTGGCGGGCAACTTCGTCAAGCTGGTCGCGCCGGCCGCGGTGGGCGGTGTGGCGCTCAACGCCCGCTTCCTGCAGCGCTCCGGCATCCGGCCCGGTCTGGCGGTGGCGAGCGTGGGCGCGTCCCAGCTGTTCGGCCTGGGCTGTCACATCGTGCTGCTGCTGACCTTCGGCTATCTGACCGGCACCGAGCGCACGCCGTCGCTCTCCCCGTCCCGCGCGGTGATCGCCGGTCTGCTGACGGCGGCGGTGCTGGTGCTGGTGGTGACGGCGGTCCCGGCGCTGCGCAAGTTCATCGCCACGCGCGTACGGTCGCTGTTCGCCGGCGTGGTGCCGCGGATGCTGGATGTGCTGCAGCGCCCGAAGAAGCTGGCGATCGGCATCAGCGGGGCGCTGCTGCTCACGGCGGCGAACGTGATGTGCCTGGACGCCTCGATCCGCGCGTTCGGCGGTGGCGGGCAGCTGAGTTACGCGGCCATCGCGGTGGTCTTCCTCGCGGGCAACGCGGTGGGCTCCGCGGCGCCGACCCCCGGCGGCGTGGCCGCCATCGAGGGCGCGCTGACCGCCACCCTGTCGCTGGCGGGGCTCACCCCCGACATCGCGTTCCCCGCGGTGCTGCTCTTCCGGCTGATGACGTTCTGGCTGCCGGTGCTGCCGGGCTGGATCTCGTTCACCCACCTGACCCGCAAGGGCGAGATCTGAGCACCGAGTACGGCGATCCGTACGGCGAAGGGCCCGCACACCGGGTGGTGTGCGGGCCCTCGTGCTCCGTACGGCGGGGCGCCGGTCAGTAGACCGGCTTCTCCGGCTCGACCGTGTTGACCCAGCCGATGACGCCGCCGCCCACGTGCACCGCGTCGGCGAAGCCCGCGGACTTCAGGACGGCGAGGACCTCGGCGGAGCGGATGCCGGTCTTGCAGTGCAGGACGATCTTCTTGTCCTGCGGGAGGTCCTGGAGGGCGTTGCCCATCAGGAACTCGTTCTTCGGGACCAGCTTGGCGCCGGGGATCGAGACGATCTCGTACTCGTTCGGCTCCCGGACGTCGATGATCTCGATCTTCTCGTCCGTGTCGATCCACTCCTTGAGCTGCGCCGGAGTGATCGTGGAACCGGCCGCCGCCTCCTGGGCCTCCTCGGACACGACGCCGCAGAACGCCTCGTAGTCGATGAGTTCGGTGACGGTCGGGTTCTCGCCGCAGACCGCGCACTCGGGGTCCTTGCGGACCTTGACCTGGCGGTACGTCATCTCCAGCGCGTCGTAGATCATCAGACGGCCGACCAGCGGGTCGCCGATGCCGGCCAGCAGCTTGATCGCCTCGTTGACCTGGATGGAGCCGATGGACGCGCACAGCACGCCCAGGACGCCGCCCTCGGCGCACGAGGGGACCATGCCGGGCGGCGGGGGCTCCGGGTACAGGCAGCGGTAACAGGGGCCGTGCTCGCTCCAGAAGACCGACGCCTGGCCGTCGAACCGGTAGATCGAGCCCCAGACGTACGGCTTGTTCAGCAGCACGCAGGCGTCGTTGACCAGGTAGCGGGTGGCGAAGTTGTCCGTGCCGTCGACGATCAGGTCGTACTGGGCGAACAGCTCCAGCACGTTGGTGGAGTCGAGGCGCTCCTCGTGCAGGTTGACGGTGACGTACGGGTTGATGCCCAGCACCGTGTCCTTGGCGGACGCGGCCTTGGAGCGGCCGATGTCCGCCTGGCTGTGGATGATCTGGCGCTGGAGATTGGACTCGTCGACCTCGTCGAACTCCACGATGCCGAGGGTGCCGACGCCGGCCGCGGCAAGGTACATCAGCGCGGGCGAGCCCAGACCGCCGGCGCCGACGCACAGCACCTTCGCGTTCTTCAGCCGCTTCTGCCCGTCCATCCCGACATCCGGGATGATCAGGTGGCGGGAGTACCTGCGGACCTCGTCGACGGTGAGCTCCGAAGCGGGCTCGACCAGGGGTGGCAGCGACACGGGGACTCCGTTTGTCGGTATCTCGATGGGCGACCCCCCGCCCCGGGGCAACCCCGGAGCAAGGGACGGTGGTCTTCCCGTAACACTGCCACGCCCTTCTTCATTCCGAGACACCAGGTCCGATACGCGAGACGAATTCGTCCCAGTAACCGGGCAGCGACTCCCAGGCGTCCCCTCCGCGGTCGGCGCGGTCGGTGAAGTAGACCGTTCCGGCGCCCTGCCAGCGGGCGATGCGCAGGGCTTCTTCGAGATGGGTGCGGGGCACACCGTGCACGAGGTGGCAGAAGCGCGCGGCCGGATGGTCGGCGGTCCACTCCGCCACTTGTGACCAGCGGTAGTCGGCCCAGCGCCCGGCGAAGGTGACGAGCTGGTCGGCGGCCTCCGCGTAGCCGGGGTACGGGTGGCGGCCGTGCCCGGCGACGAGGTGCGCGCCGTCGCACAGGGCCCGCAGGGTGGTGGTCAGGCGGCGCGTCTCGGGCAGGAGTGTCCGGTCCGTGGGACAGCGGTCCAGATAGAAACCGTCGACCTTGTACCAGTCCAGGAAGCGGTGCGCGTCGGAGACCAGCTCGCCGAAGGGGCGGGCGCCGTGCTCCAGGTCGAGGTGGCCCAGCAGCCGGACTCCCGCGTCCCTCAACTGGGCGGCGGCAGGCAGGCAGTACGGGTCGGGCCGCACCCCGGGACCCCGCGCGACATCGAGCACCACCCAGTGCAGCGCCGCCGCGCCGCCGCGCGCCCCCGGGGACCGGCGCGCGCCTCCGGTGCACGCCGCCCCCCGGGAGAGGCGCAGCAGCTCGGCCCACTCCGTGGGCGCCATCAGCGGGTGGGCGAACCCCGGGACGCCGACGCCCAGCGGCGCCGCGCCGGTCACGGCGGCCCCGGTGGTCATGGACGTCGTCAGATACGACATGCGGCCTCCATCCAGATATCGGCGAGGGACTCCTCCAGCCCGATCCGCGGCCGCCACCCCAGGCGGTCGCGGGCGGTGCGCACGTCCGCCTGCTGCCAGCTCCCGCACCCGTCCGGATAGGGGTACGCGGGAGGGACGGTCCCGTGTTCAGAGGCCGGCCCCGGAATGGCGAGGCGCGCGGCGGCGGGCCCGCCGCCGACGTAGCCGGGCGGGGTGTCCAGCTCGTGGAGCGAGCCGCCGAACCCGGCGACCCGGGCGAGCAGGGCGGCAGCCTCGCGCAGCCGTACGGCGTGCCCCGTACCGATGTTGACGACGCCCTGCGCGGCGGAGAGCGAGGCGGCGTGCACGGCCCGCGCCACGTCCCGTACGTCCACGAAGTCGCGCTGTACGCCCAGGCCGCCCAGCTTCAGCTCGTTGTCCCCGGACTGCATCGCGCGCCGCATCGCCTCCGCGAGGCGGCCGAGCGGTGAACCGGCCGGGGTGCCCGGGCCGACCGGGGAGAAGACCCGCAGCACGACCGCGTCCAGGCCGGAGCCCAGGACGAGTTCGGTGGCGGCCAGCTTGCTGACGCCGTACGGGCCGCCGGGGCGCGGTACGGCGTCCTCGGCGGTCGACGAGCCGGGCTGCGAGGGCCCGTACTCGGACGCGCAGCCCAGGTGCACGAGCCGGGCGCCGCAGCTGCTGCGCCGCAGCGACTCGCAGACGGTGGCGACCGCGACGGTGTTGTGCCGGGTCAGGTCGCGGGCGCCGCCGCGGGTGGTGCCCGCGCAGTTGACCACCACGCCCGGGTGGACGGCGTCCAGGAAGCGGGTGAGGGCGCCCGGACTGCCGGAGGCCAGGTCGAAACGGACGTCCGCGTCGTCGCCGCGCCCGAGGGCGGTCAGCTGGACGGCGGGGTCGGCGAGCAGCCGGTCGGCGACGTAGCGGCCGAGGTACCCGTTGGCGCCGATGAGCAGCACCCTCATCGCGCGACCCCCCGGTCCCGGTGTGCTTCGGTGGGGTGGACGTTCATGATGTCGTTCTCCTCGTACGGGGGTTGGGGGACGTGATCCGGCACCGGCGGTGGTGACCGCCGCCACGGGGGCCGGGTGGTGGCGGTGTGCGCCGCTCGGGTGGCGGGCGTCCGGAGAGGGACCGCCGGCCCCGTGGGAGCGGTGGCCGGCGTCTTGCGGCGGCCCGCGCGCCCGCCGGGGATGGTGGCGTGCGCGCAGGCGGCGATGGCACGCGCGCCGGGAGTGGTGGCGTGCGTGCCGGAGAAGACAGCGTGCGTATCGCGGGTGGCGACGTGGGCGGGGTCATGGCCGGTCCGCCTCCGCGGTTACGGCGGCGGGGGCCGCCGCGGCCGGTTCCGGGGCGTGTGCCGAGGCGCCGGTGAGGGCGCGCAGCGCGTACAGCAGCAGGCCGGTGGCGGGCAGCGCGCAGGCGACGGCCGGTACGGCGGCCGGGCCGAGGTGGGTGACGGCTGCCTCGACCGGCCCGCCCAGCCATTCCAGGCCGGGCAGCCGCGCGGCCGTCACGCAGGCCAGGGCGGCGGCCTCCAGCGCGACGGCGGCGGCCGGGCCCGCGAGGGCCGCGGCCGGGAAGCCGTGCCGGGCGAGCAGCCGCGCCAGGAAGAGCAGGATGCCGAGGGCCGAGGCCGCCGCTACCGGCCCGGCTCCTCCGCCGCCCGCCGCCGCGTCCGCGGTGGCCGACAGGGCGAGCAGCGCCGCGCACTGCATCACGGTGGCGGCCAGTAGCAACGGCCTTACGCGGGATGCGCATTCGTCCAGGCACCGGCTGTCCGCCAGCCCGCGGCGCGCGCGGACCGCGAACCAGTGCGCGCACCAGGCGGCGGGCACGACGGCGCACGTCAGAGAGAGGGCGGTGGAGGTGGTGTCGGCTGTCGGGGTGACGGCGGCCAACTGCGGCAGTACGTGCGGGAAATCGGGGCCGCCGGTCAGCAACTGCCGCAGCATCCAGTCACCGCACAGCGCGTACCCGGCCAGCCAGCAGGTCCAGAGGCCGACGGCGCGGGCGGACGGATACCGGGCGCGGAGTGGTCCGTGGCGGACGCACAGACGCAGGGCGAGGACGGTCAGGGCCGCACCGGCTGCGCCGACGACGGCTTGTACGAGCGGAGTTGACGGCACGTCAATCAAGCCGGTCGGTACGGGTGTGGGCGCGCCCCCGGCGGCGGCGACCGCGGCCAGGGTCGCGGCGCACACCGCGCCGGGCAGCAGGTGCAGCGCCGCCCGGACGCCTCTCCCCCGTCGTACGGGCGCGGGCACGGGCCCGGCCTGGGGCGGGGGTTCGGCGCGCGAGACCCGGGCGTACAGCTCCTCGGCCAGCGAGAAGACGTCGCGGTGCCGGAAGCGGGCGGCCGTGCGGTCGGTGACGCCGTGCGCCTCCAGACCGGCGGCGATCTCCAGCGGGTCGACGGCCCGTTCGCACAGCGTCCGGTGCCGGTGCATGAGCGTCTTCACGGGGTCGGCGGGGCCGCGCCGGAGCGGCCGGGCGGGCGAGTCGCGTACGGGCAGGGGGTCCGGTGCGGCGGCGGGCTGCGAGGCCGTGCCCGTTTCCGGGGCGGCGGCGGGCGGCGGGGCCGTGGCCGCTTCCGGCGGGGCGTCGGTGCCGGGTCCGGTGCCGGTCTCGGCTGTCGTCACGGTCGCGCTCCTCTCTGGCGCTCGGCGCGGGCGCCTGCTCCGGCAGCGGCCGGTTGGGAGGACGGTTCGGCTTTGGCCGGGGCGGAGGGCGGTCCGGCTGCGGCCGGGGCGGAGGGCGGTCCGGCGGGCGGTTGGGCCGCGGGCGGTCCGGCGGTGGCCGGTTCCGTGGCCGGGGGGCGCGCGATTCGGGTGGCGGGCGGGGGCGTGTGGCGCGCGCCGCCGGCGGCCGGTCCCGTATCCGGTTCCGCCCAGCTCGGGGCGCGGCCGGTCGGCGGCGCGACCTGTGCGGCACCGCGTACCACGGCCCAGCGGCCCGGCACCCGGGACTCGGCGGGCCGGGTGAAGAGGCGGGGCGCGGCGTCCCGGTACGGCGCGGTGCCGGGGGGCCGGGGGTGCGGCGTACGGGACATCAGCTCCAGGTAGATGCCACGAAATGCCGCGATGTTCTGCTCCACCGTGAACAGTTCGAGTGCGCGGGCGCGCGCGGCGGCGCCCAGGCGGGCGCGGCGGCCCGGGTCGCGCAACAGTGCCAGGCACGCGTCGGCGAGCGCGCGCGGGTTGCGCGGCGGTACGACCAGGCCCGTGCCGCCGATGACCTCGCAGACCGCGCCCGCGTCGGTGGACACCGTGGCGCGGCCGCTGAGCATCGCCTCCACCAGGGAGCGCGGAAAGCCCTCCGACACGCTGGACAGGACCAGCACCGAACCGGCCGCGTAGGCGTCCTGCGGGCGGGGCACGTCCGGGCCGCCGATCTCCTCGAAGGAGACCGGGTTGTCGCCGGCGGTGCACGCGTCGGCGGCCTCGTCGGGGAAGAGCTGGGCGGCCAGTGCCCGGCAGTGCGCCAGGTAGGCGGCGTCCTCCGGGCCGGTGCCCGCGGCGCCGATCACGCGCAGGGTGGCGTCGGGTTCGGCCCGGTGGACGCGTGAGAAGGCGTGCAGCAGCGAGACGAGGTCCTTGGCGGGCCCGACGGTGCCGGTCCACACGAGCGTCATGGAGTGATCGGCCGCGGCGTCCGGTACGGCGGTGAAGCCGCTCGCGTCCATGCCCGGGTGGACCGTGCGCAGGCGCTCCCGGTCCGCACCGCAGCGCTCCTGCCAGCGCCGGGTGCGGGTGTTGCCGGGGGTGACGAGCGCCGCCCCGGCGTACGTCTCGGCGGCGAGGGCCGTGTCGAAGGCGCCCAACAGGGCGCGAACGGGGGCGCTCTGGTGTGCTCCGGCGCGCGCGAGATAGCGCTCGCGCAGGCGCACGCCGTACTCGGTGAGCAGGAGGGGCGTACCGAAGAAGCGTTTGGCCAGCAGTCCGGGGAGGGCGACGGCGCCACCCGTCGTGGCGTGGCACAGGTCGACCGCGGCGAGCCCGCCGGCGGCACCGCAGGGGTACGTGTCGCCGCCGTACCAGTCCAGGGACAGGGGGCGCAGGGCGCGCTCCAGCTCTTCGGTCACGGCCAGCAGGTCGGACACGCGGACACCGTGCGCGGCGCGCAGGGCGCCGGGAGCGCGGCAGGCGCTCTCCAGGATGCGTACGGCCTGCTCGGAGCGGAGGAGTTCGGGCAGGCCGCCGTGGTCGCGGGCCAGCAGGGCGAGTCCGTAGAGCCCGGCGGCGAAACGGTCCGCCAGGTCTTCACGGCACCCCTCGCCGGCCGTCGGCGGTATGCCGGAAAGGGTCTGATCGCCGGACGTCCCCGCCGCGGCGGGCCCGGCGGGGGTGAACCCTGCGGCGGTGAACCCGGCCGCGAGCTCGCCGTAGCACTCCGCGAACCGCCGTCGCGCACGCCGCCCGCGCGCCCCGGCGCGCCGTCCGCCGCCCCGCCACCGGAGCGTGCCGGGAAGCTCCCCGTACAGGGGCGCGGTCCGCATCACCCGGGCGCGGCCCCGCGCGCTCCCGCCACCCGCCCCACGCCCCGGCGAACCGGCATCCGCCGTACCTTCCACACCGCGCTCGGGCCCGGCCCCGGGGCCACCCCCGGGGCCGCGATCGAGGACGTAGACCTCGAACTCGTGGCCGGGGAGCCCGCGCACGAGCCGGTCGCGCCACGCACGCGTCTCACCGGACGCGTCCGGGCCGCCACCCTCGGTGAGCAGACCAATGCGCACGAGCGCACCCCCGTTCTTCCTGATAGGCGTCCGACGACGGCGGCCCCCTTCGGGAGGCCCGCCGCTACCTGCAGGAAGAAGCTACGCAGAGATCCCGGTGACACGACGGACGGTTGTCCGTCGCGCCACCGGAAGGGGTGAAGAGACGTAACTTTCCACCCCAGTGGGCGTTCTGGCGCGCTATGTGGCAGTCACGCCACAGCACGCAGCGCCCGGCGCCCGGCCGACGCCTCGGGGTCGAGCACGGGCACCGCCGCCAGCAGGCCCTTCGTGTACGCGTGCCGGGGCCGCTCGTACACCTCGTCCGTGGCGCCCTCCTCCACGATCCGCCCGTCGCGCATCACCGCGACCCGGTCGCTGACCGCCCGTACCACCGCCAGGTCGTGCGCGATGAAGACCAGCGCGAGGCCCAGCTCCCTGCGCAGTTCGCCGAGGAGCTCCATGACCTGCGCCTGTGTGGTGACGTCGAGCGCCGAGACCGGCTCGTCGCAGACCAGCAGCCTGGGGCCGGGGGCGAGGGCACGCGCGATGCCGACCCGCTGGCGCTGTCCGCCGCTGAACTCGTGCGGGTAGCGGTGGTACCACTCCGGGTCCAGGCCGACCCGCTCCAGCAGTTCGCGCGCCCGGCGCACGACACGCGCGTCGTCCCGGTCACCGGCCGCGCGCAGCGGGTCGGCGACCGATTCGCCGATGCTGCGGCGGGGGTTGAGGGAGGACACCGGGTCCTGGAAGACCATCTGCAGTTCGCCGCGGAAGGGGCGCAGTCCGCGGTCGCCGAGCGTGCCGATGTCGCGGCCCCGGTAGCGCAGCGTCCCGGCGGTCGGGTCCAGCAGGCGCACGAGCATCCGCCCGAGCGTCGTCTTGCCGCTGCCCGACTCCCCTACGAGGCCCACGGTTTCGCCTTCCCGGACGGTCAGCGAGACCTCGTCGACCGCGGTCGTACGGTTTCTCCGGCCGCCGAACTCCCGGCGCAGGCCGACGGCTTCGAGCAGTACACCGTCCTCGCTGCCCTCGGTACGCACCCGGCGCCGGGCCCGCTGGTCCGGCTCCGCGTCCACCCGCGGCACCGCGGCCAGCAGCTCCTTCGTGTACGGCGCGCGCGGCGCGAGCAGCACCTCGCCGACCGTGCCGTGCTCCACCGCCCGGCCCCCGCGCATCACGAGCACCTCATCCACGCTCCCCGCGACCACGCCCAGGTCGTGGGTGACCAGGAGGAGCCCCATGCCGGTCTCCGCCCGCAGTTCGTGCAGCAGGTCGAGGATCTGCGCCTGGACGGTCACGTCCAGCGCGGTGGTGGGCTCGTCGGCGATCAGCAGGCGCGGTTCGCAGGCGAGCGCCATGGCGAGCAACGCGCGCTGGCGCATGCCCCCGCTGAACTCGTGGGGCCGCGCGCGGGCGCGCCGGGCGGCGTCCGCGATGCCCACGCGCTCCAGCACCTCGACGGCGCGAGCGCGCGCCGCGCGCCGCGAGACGTCCGGCCGGTGCACCCGGTACACCTCGGCGATCTGGTCGCCGATCGCGTAGTACGGGTCGAGCGAGGACAGCGGGTCCTGGAACACCATCGCGGCCGAACCGCCGCGCAGTCGACGCAGTTCGCGCTCGTCCGCGGCCCGTACGTCCGTACCGGCGACCCGGACCGTGCCGCCCACCCGCGCGCCGGTCCCCCGGTGCAGGTCCAGCAGGGCCGCCGCGACGGTGGACTTGCCGGAACCGGACTCCCCCACGATGCCCAGGGCCCGGCCGGGGGCGAGCGAGAAGGAGAGACCGTCCACGGCCCGGACGGCGCCGACCTCGGCATCGGCACCAGCAGCGCCCCCGCCACCAGCACCGCCACCCCCTGCGCCGGTTTCGCCTCCCCCGTCCCCGTCCCCGCCGGGAAAGGTGACCGTCAGATCCCGTACCTCCACCAGGAGATCCGGCGCCGCAGCGGCTGCGTGCTCGGAGGTCATGTCAGGGCCACCCTTCGGTCGGCGAGTGCGTAGAGGATGTCGGCCGCCACGTTGGCGACGACGACGGCCACGCCGGTGGCCAGCACCACGCCGACGACCACAGGCAGGTCGACGACGCGCACCGAGTGGACCAGGAGCTGTCCGACGCCCGGCAGTCCGAAGAGCGTCTCGGTGAGGACCGCGCCGCCGAACATGGTCCCCAGGTCGAGCGCGGTGAGCGCGATGACGGGCGGCAGGGCGCCGCGCAGCGCGTGCCGGGTGACGACGGAACGTTCCCGCACGCCGTACGCGCGGAAGGTGCGGATATGGTCCTCGGCCAGCGTCTCCAGCGTCGCGGCACGGGTCAGCCGGGCGTACTTGGCGGATTCCAGCAGCGCCAGCGCCGTCCAGGGCAGCAGCAGGTTCCAGGCCCACTGCTCCGGATCCTCGGTCAGCGGGACGTAGGAGGGGAACGGCAGCCATTGCAGGTACGCGCAGAAGATCATCAGCAGCAGGAGCCCGGTGATGAAGACCGGGGTGGCGGTCCCGGCGAGGGTCAGCCCGGTCAGGACGCGTTCCGTCGTGCCGCCGCGGCGCAGCGCGGACAGCAGGCCGGTGCCGACGCCGAGCAGCAGCCAGAGCACCATCGAGCCGAGCGCGAGGGACGCGGTGACCGGCAGCCGGTCGCCGAGCAGCTCGGTGACGGGGGTGCTGTTCTGGTAGGAGAGGCCGAGGCAGGGCGCGTCGCAGTGCAGTACGGCGGTGCCGGACGAGAAGTCCCGGCCGGCCACCAGGCCCTGGAGGAAGTGCAGGTACTGGGTCAGGACGGGTGCGTCCAGCTCCAGCCGTTCGCGTACCTGCTGGATCTGTCCGGGGTTGCAGCGCGGGCCGCAGGCCAGCTTGGCAGGGTCGCCGGGGGCGACGTAGAAGAGCGCGTAGACGGCGACGGTCAGCAGGAAGAGGACCAGGAGCGCCCCGCCGAGGCGGCGCAGTGCGTAGGCGGTCATACGAGCGCCTCCTTCTCGCGGGAGGCGTCAGCGGACTTCGGGGCGCCGTCCGCGGACCGCCCGGTGCGGCCCGCGCGGGTACCGACCCGCAGCCGGGACCGTTCGCGCGGATCGAGCGCCGTACGGACCGCGTCGCCGAGCACCGTGAACGCCAGCACGGTCACCAGCAGGCAGCCCGCCGGGAGCAGGACGTACGTCGGGTCGGCCCGGAACCAGGTCGTCGCGGTCGACAGCATCTGTCCCCAGGACGCGGTGGGCGGTTTGACGCCGATGCCGAGGAAGGACAGCGACGCCTCGACGACGATGTTGCCGGGCACCAGGACCGCCGCGTAGGTGATCACCGGTGCGGCGAGCGCGGGCAGCAGCTCGCGCCGTGCCACGCGCAGCGGTCCCGAGCCGCCGAGCCGGGCCGCCGCCACGTGGTCCAGCTTCTTCAGGGCGAGCGTGCGGGCGCGCACGATCCGCGAGGTGCCGAACCAGTTCAGCAGCCCGATGACCAGCACCAGCAGCAGCGGGCGCGAGAAGTCGGCGGGCACGATCGCGGTGAGCGAGATCGCGATGACGAGCATGGGCAGCGCGGTCAGCACCTCGGTGAACCGGGAGAGCACCTGGTCCATGACCCGGTTGCCCAGCCCGGCCGCGAGGCCGACCACCAGGCCGATCAGGACCTGAACGGCGGTGGCGCCGAGCGCGATGAGCAGGGAGACCCGGGCCCCGTACAGGAGCCTGGCGAACATGTCGCGGCCGGTGCCGGGCTCGACGCCCAGCCAGTGGTCGGCGCTGATTCCGCCGTACGGCCCGAGCGGTACGCCGCCGCGCGCCGAGTCGATCAGGTCGTCGTGGTAGGTGGTGGGGTCCTGGCCCTCCAGCGCCGCCAGCAGCGGGGCGCCGAGGGCGAGCAGGACGAGGGCGAGCAGGACGGCGGCGGAGGCCACGGCGGCGGGACGCTGCCGCAGCCGCCGCCACGCCGATCCCCGCTGTCGTGGGGTCGTGTCGGTCACCGGTGTCACTTGACCGCGACCTGGGAGATGTCCAGCACGCCGTCCCAGTCACTGATGACGACGTTCTTGATGTCCTTGCCGTACAGGCGCTTGTAGACGGGGTGGAAGAGCGGTACGGACAGGGCCTGGTCACCGATCTTCTTGTCCAGCGCGCCCCACCGGACGGCTGCCGCCTTCAGGTCGGTCAGCTTGTTGATCTCGTCGATCTCGTGGTTGACCGCCGGGTCGTCGAGCTGCGCGTGGTTGAAGTTGAAGGCGTCGCGGACGATCTGGCGGCCGTCGAAGATCGGCGCGAGGAAGGGGCCGCCGGACGGCCAGTCCGCTCCCCAGCCGCTGATGAACAGGCCCGGCTCGTCGTCGACGCTGTGCACCTTCTCCTTGTAGTCGTTGTCCTCCAGGCCCTGGAGCTTGACGGTTATCCCGGCCTTCTTCAGGGCTTCCTGGACGGCGGTGGCGATGTCCGGGCTGGTCTCGAAGTTCTTGGCGGTGGAATGGGTGAGGGTGATGCTCAGCCCGTTCTCGTACCCGGCTTCCTTGAGCAGTTCCTTCGCCTTCGCCGGATTTCCGGTGCGGCCCGCCGGGAACGGGTCGTACGGGGTGTGGCCGAAGGACTTTCCGTTCGGGAGGAAGGTGGTGGCCGGTTCGGCGAGGGCCGATCCGCCCGCCGCGTTCACCACGCTCTGCCGGTTGACGGCATAGGCGACGGCCTGGCGTACCTTCGGATTGTCGAAGGGCTTCACCTTCGGGTTGAAGGCGAGGTAGTTGGTGTAGCCGAAGTGGCCGGTGCCGACCCGCTTGCCGAGGTCCGCGTCGCCGCTGATCTGCGCGAGTTCGGCCGGGCCGAGGTTGGTGTCGGTGGTCACCGCGGCGGCGTCCGGGCCGGCGCCGGTGGACAGCCGCTGGTTGACGACCGCGGAATCCAGGCCCGACTTCACATCGATCGTGTCGGGATAGGCGTGCCGTTGGGAATCGGTCTTCTCGGACCAGTGCGGATTGCGCCGCAGGACGAGGTGTTCGCCGTCACCGGTGTTCTTGACGACCTTGTACGGGCCCGAGGAGAACGGGTGTTCCTCGTATTTCGTGCCGGTGTCCTTCGCCCTGGGCACCGGCGCGAACTGCGTCTGGGTGGCGAGCAGCGGGAATTCGCCCTCGGGCTTCTTCAGGTGGAAGACGATGGTCTTCGCGTCCGGGGTCTCGATCGACTTGAGCCCCTCCTTGCTCTTGTCCTTGTACGGGCCCTGGTAGCTTTCGCCGCCGACCAGCCAGTCCCGCAAATAGGGCGCGCCGCCGGACAGTTCGGCGGCGAAGGAGCGCTCGACGCCGTATTTGACGTCGGCGCTGGTGATCGGCGAGCCGTCCTCGAACTTCAGCCCGTCCTTGAGCGTGTACGTCCACACGGTGGCGTTCTCGCTGGGCCGGCCGGTGTCGGTGGCGAGGTCCGGTACGGCCTTGGCGCCGGCCGCGCCGTTCTCCCGGTTGCGGGTGGTCAGCGTACGGAAGACCAGGGTCGGTACCTTGCCGCCGCCGGAGGTGTAGAGGCGGGCCGGGTCGAAGTTGGTCTGCGGCTGGGAGTTCAGGACGGTGAGGGTGCCGCCCTTGGCGGGCGCGGCGCCCGCGCCGTCACCCGCCGCGGTGTCCTTGGGGCCGCAGGCGGTGGCCCCGACGGCCAGCGCGACGGTCACCGCGGCGGTGGCCACGCGTCGGGCGGTGGGCAGCTGGCGGTCGGGGGACGGCTCGGCCATGGGGGTGGGTGCCTTTCGCAGCGGGACGTACCCACGGAAGGCGGCAGCAGGAGCGCGGTGAGGCGCGGGACCGCCCCTGCGGACACGTTCGGGTGAGATACGTGGAGACGCGGGGGATGCCCCGGCCCGGGGTTCTCGCGTCGCCGCGTGGATACGGCCCCGAGATGCGCGGGCCGTCGCGGCGCGCTTCCGCGCGGCCGGGGGCGGGCCTCAGCGACAGTGGATGTCGGCCACGGACTGCGCGGACACACCGATCAGCGCCAGCTCGAAGGCGGCGTGTTCGAAGGTGTGTGCAGGGCGCGGCATGGGCCACAGACTGTACGAATGTTCGCCCGCTGGCAAAGGTGTCCCGGAATGAGAGACAGAACGTCCCAAATTCCGGTATGCCGGGGGCGGCGGTCCGGTGGCCACCGCGGTCCGGTGACCACCTCGGTCCGGCGCCCCGGGCCACCGGTCCCGCCCGGCTCAGTCCCCGTCAGGTTCCGTGCCCGCCCGGTGCGGTGCCCGCCCGGGCCCGTACCGCCCGGACCCGTACCCGCCCGGTTCAGTGCCCGTCCAGGAACGGCTTCAGTGCCCGTCGGGGAACGGCCAGGCGTTGGGCCGGCAGGTCGCGCCGTCGGTCGTCAGGAACTTGGTCTGCTGCATCATCACCGGCGCCAGGGCGCCTTGGCGCCCGCAGCTCTCGTGGTTGCGCCCGAGCCGGTGGCCGACCTCGTGGTTGATGAGCATCTGCCGGTACGCGTGCATCTTGTCCGGCCCGTAGGTCTTGGCGCCCTGCGCCCACCGGTACGCGTTGATCATGACGCGTTCGGTCGCCGCGGAGTCGCACGACACGTTGTCCTCGGTCGTGTCGAGCCCGGACTTGGCGCACCACTTGCCGGTGGTGCCGGGGCTGGCCAGCGTGATGACGAAGTCGGCGTCGCCGGAACCCACCCGCTGGAAGGTGCGCCGCCCGCCGTGCGCCCAGCTCCGCTCGTCGTTGAGGGTCTTGTGCACCGCGTCGGCGAACAACTGGCCGTCGAGGCCCATACCGTCCTCGACGTCGACCCGGTAACGCAGCACGCGGCCGTGGCCGGGCGCCTTCGCGTCCCCGCCGGTCGGCTTGAACTGCCCCGAGGCCGCCAGCTTCTCGTCCAGCGGGAAGACCTTGGCCATCTTCTGGTCGTACGAGGCGGGGGCCGCCTGCTGCGTGGGCCGCGTGTTGGAGCGCGAAGCCGCCTCGGCGGCCCGGTCCTTCTCCCCCATCGCCTGCGCCTTGCTGTCTTCCTGCTGCTGCTCGGTGACCTGTCCGGCCACCACGACCGCGAGCACGGTCGTCACGGCCGCCGCGGCCACGCCGGTGAAGGTACGGCTCTTGGCGGTCTTCCGGCCCGGGCCGGGTCCCGCGCCGGGCCGGGAACCGGAACCGGTCCGGGGTTCCTGGGCGCCCGGGCCGGCAGCGTCCAGGTCGCCGTCCGGCTCGTCGGCCGCGCCGTCGCCCTCCCGCGGGAAGACCACCGACCGGCCGGTGGAACGTCCGGGTCCGGACTCCGGGGCTCCGGCCGCGAACACGTCGTCGTCCGTGTTCGCCGGACCGGCGGGGCGGGGTCCGCCCGGCGCCGTCTCGAAGGCGTCGACGTACTCCTGACGCGGCGTCGGGGCCCGGCCCTGCGGAACGAACGGCGATCCGGCCGTACCCGTACCCGTCGAGGTCGGGCCGAGAGCGGGACCGCTCCCGGCACCGGGGGCGGGCCTCGCCGCGCCCTCGCTGCCGTCCCCGAAGGGGGTGAATCCGTGCGCCGGGGTGGCCGGCGGCGACTGCGGGGCGCCGGCGGGGTGCCCGGCGGCCGGTTCGGTTGCGGGACGCCCGGTGACCGGTCCGGCGGCGGGGTGCCCGGCGGCCGGGCGGCCGTCGCGTGGACGCGGTACGCGCGGTGTGCCCTGCGCGGGCGTGCTGCCGGGGGCTTCCTGCGCGGGCGCGTTCCGGGGCGTGCGTTGCGCGGGCGGCGGCCACGGTGCACCGGCCGCGGGCTCGTGGCCGGGCACGCGAGCCCCGGTCCCGTACCGAAGTGCGCCCTGCGCGGGCTCGTGCTCGGGCGTGCGCTGCCGGGGCGTCTGACGGAACTCGCCGAACCGGGTCGCGTCATGCGGCGCGCTCCCGGCGCCGCCCGCCTCGGCGGCCTCCCCGCCGCCTTCCGAACCGGCCTGCGCCCCCCGTCTCCGGCGGCCCGTGCCCGGCCCGGGGGCGGGTACGGCGCCGGCTGCCGCGCCGGACCCGTCCGCCTCGCCCACCTCAGCTATCCCGGAGGTGTCACCGGCGGTTGCGGCCGGGCCCCGGCGGCTGTGACGTCCCACTCGGCCTGTCAGCTCCTACCCACGTCGGAAGGCGTGCTCCCGGCTGCGGCCTGTCCCGCGCCGGCGATCGCGCCCACCCCGACCGCACCACGCGCGGCCGCTTCGTCGTCCAACAGCTCGCGGAAGGCCCGCGCCACCGTTTCCGGGCACTCCATCATCGCCACGTGCCCCGTCTCCGGCAGCGTCAGCAGCCGGGAGCCGCGGAAAGCGGCGGCCGCCCGGCGTGCCATCCGGAAGGAGACCAGGCGATCGCGCCCACCGTAGACGAGAAGCGTGGGCGCCAGCACCCGCTGCGCCTGGCGCCACAGATTGTGCTGCCCGCCGAGGGTGTACGCATTGACGATGCCCCGTGCGGAGCGCGTCATCACCTCCCAGAAGTAAGGGAGTTCGAGGCGCCGGGTGTACTCCTCGACGGCGGCGGTGAAGCCGTCCGGGGACACCAGGGCGGGATCGCCGTAACACAGGGCCAGCACCTCACGGGTGCGCCGCTCCGGCGACCAGTCCCGCGTCAGCCTGCTGAACAGCCGGGTCACACCCGGCACGGCGAGCAGCCCGGTCGGCACCGCGGACAGCTGCGGCGGCAGCTCGGGCAGCGCGGGCGAGATCAGCGTCAGGGTCCGTACGAGGTCCGGGCGCACCGCCGCCACCCGCGTCGCCGCGGCGCCGCCCATCGAGTTCCCGAACAGGTGCACGGGGCCGCGGGCGCTCGCGTCCAGATAGCGGATGACCGCCCGCGCCTGCGCCGACACCGAGTAGTCGCCGTCGTCCGGCGGCGGCGCGTCGCCGAACCCGGGGAGGTCCAGCGCCTCGCCGTCGACCCGGTCGGCGAGCAGCGGCATCATCGCGGACCAGTTCTGAGAGGAGCCGCCGAGGCCGTGGACGTAGAGCGCGGGCGGCAGGCCGGGCCGCTCGCCCGGCACCCCCCGCACGCTCAGCGTCAGGCCCGGCAGGCCCACGGAACGCACCGTCTCCCCCGCACCGACACGTGAGGGACGGCCCGCCGGGGGCACCGGGAGTACGGCCCGGGCGTCCGGCGATCCGGTCGACTCCGTCGAAGACATGCGTCGATGTTACGAGACGATCACGCCGCCGATCGTGTGTTCGCGCTCACACACCGCATCGCGTTTCGCAACCCGCTCTCTTAGGCTCGGACAGGAAGGGCACCCGTGTGATGAGCGCTCGCGTGCGGACGCTCGCCCTGGCCTCCGAAGTACGTGAGAGAAAGGGAGCCACCATGCCCGTCGACCCGACCGACCCGGACACCTTCGAGGACGAGACCGACGCCTCGGAGTTCGATGTCGAAGCACCGGAAGCCGACGCCGCCGAGCAGCACGCGGACGTCGCCGCACACCACGACGAGCCGCTGACCGGCATCGACCCGGACGCCGCGAACGTGGCGGACGTCGCCGAGCAGGCCCGCGTCGTGGATCTCGACGAAGACGATTACCGATGACCTGGGGCCATATGTCGGCTTCCCACAGCGTTCGGCCACAGATTTTCTCGCCCGTGACCACGCGCACCCGGGTTACCCAAAAGTACGATGGCGTCCGCGGCGCACCGCTGTGTGTGCGCCGCGGACGGAACGACACCTGGGAGGCAGCGTGAGCGCCATCGAGCAGACCGAGGCGGCACGCCCGCGGGGCACACGCCTGCCACGCCGAGCCCGGCGCAACCAGCTCCTGGGCGCGGCCCAGGAGGTCTTTGTCGCGCAGGGTTACCACGCGGCCGCGATGGACGACATCGCCGAGCGCGCCGGCGTCAGCAAGCCCGTGCTCTACCAGCACTTCCCGGGCAAGCTGGACCTCTACCTGGCCCTGCTGGACCAGCACTGCGAGGCACTGCTGCAGTCGGTGCGCACCGCGCTGGCCTCGACGACCGACAACAAGCAGCGCGTCGCCGCGACGATGGACGCCTACTTCGCGTACGTCGAGGACCCGGGCGGCGCCTTCCGCCTCGTCTTCGAGTCCGACCTGACCAACGAGCCCGCCGTGCGCGAGCGGGTCGACAAGGTCTCCCTGGAGTGCGCCGAGGCGATCAGTGAGGTCATCGCCGAGGACACCGGCCTGTCCAAGGACGAGTCGATGCTGCTGGCCGTCGGGCTGGGCGGCGTCTCGCAGGTCGTGGCGCGCTACTGGCTCTCCTCCGAGAGCACCGTGCCGCGCGCGACCGCCGTACAGCTGCTCACCTCGCTCGCCTGGAAGGGCATCGCGGGCTTCCCGCTGCACGGCGCCGAGGGCCAGTGAGCCGGGCCGCCGGCCGCTGACGGCCGGCCGGTCCGCGGGGCCGCGGCGGGTGCGCGCCGCGGGTCCGGCGGGGCGGCCCACCGGACCCGTACCGCACTCGCGTCCCTTCCCTGTTCGCTGCGGGCGTGCTCCGCGGCGTCCTGTCCGTCCGCTCACCGGGCTAATGTGTGCTGCGTACGGCGCGGATTGCCGCGCACCTGCCCCGGGCCGCGCCCCGGGGCACCGAGACCGTCGGAGGGACAAAGCCGTGGAGGTCAAGATCGGCGTGCAGCACGCGCCCCGCGAGATCGTTCTGGAGAGCGGGCAGACCGCCGAGGACGTCGAGCGAGCGGTGGCGGACGCACTGGGCGGCAAGTCGCAGCTGCTGAGTCTCGTGGACGATCACGGCCGCAAGGTCCTGGTCCCGGCGGACCGGCTGGCCTATGTGGAGATCGGCGAGCAGACCGCTCGCAAGGTCGGTTTCGGCACGCTGTAGCCGGCCGCGGGCCCCTGAGGAGGCCCGTGCGCACCCGTCACGAGCGGCGGCCCGGAGAGATCGTCTCCGGGCCGCCGCCGTGTGTTCCGCCGCCCCGCGGACTCGGTCCGCCGACGAGGGTTGCCGCGCATTCCCGCTGGGTACGACGGCCTACGACCGATTTGTGTCGTCCAACCGGTCGTAACCGCGGGAGGGATAAGCCATGGTCCTGGAAGCTCTCGGCTCCGTGATCGTCGGACTCGCCATCGCACTGGCCGCCGCACACCGGCTGCCCGGCCGGTTCCCCTCGCGCCCCCTGACCCTGACGACAGGCCCCGCCGCGGCTCTCCTCGGCGCCTTCCTGGCCCACTCCATCCTGGGCCCGGACCACTTCGTCCAGACGCTGCTGGCCGCCGGCGGACTGAGCGCGGCCATGCTCTCGCTGCTGGTCCGGCCGAGCCGGAGGCTGGTGCCGGTGCGGGGGATGGCCCGGTAGGGCCGGACCCGCCGCACCGGCGGGGCCGGCCCCGTCGCGGGCGCCGTCTACGCGGCGAGCCCCAGCGCGGCCATCCGCTTCGTGTGCGCCTCGGTGATCCGCGAGAACATCCGCCCGACCTCCGCGAGGTCGAACCCGTCGGCCACACCGCCCACCAGCATCGTCGACAGCGAGTCCCGGTCGGCCACGACCCGCTGCGCCTGGGACAGCGCCTCGCCCATCAGCCGCCGCGCCCACAGCGCGAGCCGCCCGCCTACGCGCGGTTCGGCCTCGATCGCGGCCCGTACCTTCTCGACGGCGAACGTGGCGTGCCCGGTGTCGTCGAGGACGCCGAGGACCAGGTCCCGGGTGTCGGAGTCGAGCCGGGCCGCCACCTCGCGGTAGAAGTCGCTGGCGATCGAGTCACCGACGTACGCCTTGACCAGGCCCTCCAGCCAGTCGGACGGCGCGGTCTGCCGGTGGAACTCGTCCAGCGCCGCCGCGAACGGCTCCATCGCCTCGTTCGGCTCGGCCTCGATCTGCGCGAGCCGGTCCCGCAGCCGCTCGAAGTGATGGAATTCGGCCGACGCCATCTTGGCCAGCTCCGCCTTGTCGTCCATCGTCGGTGCCAGCTTCGCGTCCTCCGCGAGCCGCTCGAAGGCGGACAGTTCCCCGTAGGCGAGCGCGCCCAGCAGGTCGATCACCGCGGCCCGGTACTGCGGCTCCGCGGAGGCCGCCGCCCAGTCCTGAGCGGCGATCCCGGTGTGTTCTTGCGCGTCGTCGGCGGTCTGCGCTGCTGCGTTGTCAGGCGTCTCCATGAAGCGCACAATAGCCCGCTGTGCAACCGGGGGAAGTGGCTGGTCAGCCACTCCCGTCCCACCCGACCGAACGATTGCCCGGACACACGTGTGGCTATCCGGGGTATGGTGGTAATGCGCCCGCCGAGTATCGGTGGGTTGTTCCACACATGCGGATGCCCGGTCGGTGGCCCGATCGGCTCCAACCCGACCGCCCTCTTTCGCGGCGCGTACGAGACGTACGCACAGTGGGAGGGACACCGCTCGCGGTATGAGTGCTTGAGCGAAGGCAGTGGTCCCGCGCCGTCCGGCCGATCGAGGCCGGCCCGTACGAAACCGTGCGAGGGCGCGGTACGACCCCCTTGGCCGCCTCGTGCCGCGTCTCACAGAAGAGGCAAGATTCTGTCTACGTTCCGAGAGCTCGGGATTCTCCCCGAGACCGCCGAGGCCCTTGAGGCCGTCGGCATCACGTCCCCCTTCCCCATCCAGGAGATGACGCTCCCCGTGGCCCTGTCGGGCTCCGACGTCATCGGCCAGGCCAAGACCGGCACCGGCAAGACCCTGGGTTTCGGCCTCCCCCTGCTGGAGCGCGTCACCGTCCCCGCGGACGTCGAGGCGGGCCGGGCCAAGCCCGAGCAGCTGACGGAGGCCCCGCAGGCCCTCGTGGTGGTCCCCACCCGTGAGCTGTGCCAGCAGGTCACCAACGACCTCCTGACCGCCGGCAAGGTCCGTAACGTGCGGGTGCTGTCGATCTACGGCGGCCGTGCGTACGAGCCGCAGGTCGAGGCCCTGAAGAAGGGTGTCGACGTGGTCGTCGGCACCCCGGGCCGCCTGCTGGACCTGGCGGGCCAGAAGAAGCTGAACCTCTCGCACGTCAAGGCGCTCGTCCTGGACGAGGCCGACGAGATGCTGGACCTCGGCTTCCTGCCGGACGTCGAGCGCATCATCAACATGCTGCCGGTGCGCCGCCAGACCATGCTGTTCTCCGCGACCATGCCGGGCGCGGTCATCGGCCTGGCCCGCCGCTACATGTCGCAGCCCACGCACATCCGCGCCGCCGCGCCGGACGACGAGGGCAAGACCGTCGCCAACATCAAGCAGCACGTCTTCCGTGCCCACTCGATGGACAAGCCGGAGATGGTCACCCGCATCCTCCAGGCGAACGGCCGCGGCCTCGCGATGATCTTCTGCCGTACGAAGCGGACCGCGGCCGACATCGCCGACCAGCTCGCGCGCCGCGGCTTCGCCTCCGGCGCGGTGCACGGCGACCTCGGCCAGGGGGCGCGCGAGCAGGCGCTGCGCGCGTTCCGCAACGGCAAGGTCGACGTGCTGGTCTGCACCGACGTCGCCGCCCGCGGCATCGACGTCGAGGGTGTGACGCATGTCATCAACTACCAGTCCCCCGAGGACGAGAAGACCTATCTGCACCGGATCGGCCGGACCGGCCGCGCGGGCGCCAAGGGCACCGCGGTCACGCTGGTCGACTGGGACGACATCCCGCGCTGGAAGCTGATCAACAAGGCGCTGGACCTGCCGTTCGACGAGCCGGAGGAGACGTACTCCACCTCCCCGCACCTCTACGAGCTGCTGGAGATCCCCGAGGGCACGACCGGCGTACTGCCGCGCGCGGCACGTACGCGGGCCGGGCTGGCGGCGGAAGAGGTCGAGGACCTGGGCGAGACCGGCGGCCGCGGCCGCGGTCCGCGCCGGGGCGCCCCCGCCGTCGAGGAGGAGCGCCCGCGCCGCAACCGCACGCCGCGCCAGCGCCGGCGCACGCGGAACGGCGCGCCCGTGGACGCTTCGGGCGCCCCCGAGGCGCCGGGTACGGCCGAGGGCGGCAGCGCCGCCACCGACGGACCGCGCCAGCCGCGCCGCCGCCGTCGCACACGCGGCGGCTCCGGCAGCGCGTCGGCCGCCGTGACGCCGGTCCGTGACGAGGCGGCGCCGGCCGCCGAGAACGTCGCGTCCGAGGCCGCGCAGACCGCCGACGCCACCGCGGCGCCGGCCAAGCCGCGCCGCCGCCGCACGCGGGGTTCCGCGAACGCCGCCGCCAAGGCGGAGGCGGCCGCCGCGACCGCGGTCGACACGGCCGAGGGCCCCGCCGAGACCGTCAAGGTCCCGGCACAGGCCGTCGCCGAGGCGCCGGTCGCCGCGGAAGCACCGGTCGCCGCCGAGGCCGTCGAGGCCGAGGCGCCCGCGAAGACCCGCCGCCGTACGCGCAGCGCCAAGCCCGCGGCGGAGGCCGCTGTGGAGGCGGCGGAGAGTGCGGAGACGGTTGTGGAGGAGGCTGCTTCTGCCAAGCCCCGCCGCACGCGCAAGACCGCGGCCGCCGCGAAGGCCGAGGCAGCCGTCGAGACGGCCGAGGCCACCGAGCCCGTCGCGGAAGAGGCTGCGGCCAAGCCGCGTCGTACGCGGAAGACCGCTGCCAAGAAGGCCGAAGCTGTCGTCGAGACGGCGGAGGCCGCCGAGCCTGTCGCGGAGGAGGCTGCGGCTGCCAAGCCGCGCCGCACCCGTAAGACGGCCGCCACGAAGAAGGCGGAAGCCGCGGTGGACACCGCGGAAGGCGCGGAGACGGTCGCGGAGGAGGCTGCTCCTGCCAAGCCGCGCCGTACGCGCAAGACTGCCGCCGCGAAGGCCGAGGCCGCTGTCGAGACGGCCGAGGCCGCCGAGCCTGTCGCGGAAGAGGCTGCCACCAAGCCCCGCCGCACTCGCAAGACGGCCGCCAAGAAGGCGGACGCGGCTCCCGCCGCCGACGCCGTCGCGGAGGAGGCTGCGCCTGCCAAGCCGCGCCGCACCCGCAAGACGGCCGCCACGAAGAAGGCGGAAGCCGCGGTGGACACCGCGGAAGGCGCGGAGACGGTCGCGGAAGAGGCTGCGGCCAAGCCCCGCCGTACGCGGAAGACCGCCGCCAAGAAGGCGGACGCGGCTCCCGCCGCCGACGCCGTCGCGGAGGAGGCTGCGCCTGCCAAGCCGCGCCGCACCCGCAAGACCGCCGCCAAGAAGGCCGTGGCGGAAGCGCCGGCCGAGGGCTGATCCCGACCGCGCCGACGGCCCGGTTCCCGCGTGTGGGGGGGGCCG